>NZ_JBSGZI010000043.1:0-29795 GCF_053610945.1 Streptomyces sp. NPDC054849 | reverse complement strand
ACCTTTAGCGTCCTGTCTGTTTCGGTGGTGGTGGAGTGGGGGCCGCGCAGCGGGTGGGGGGGCAACACCTGTCCGGGAAGGGTTCAGCTCTCCGTCAGCTCGACCGTGCCGGCGAGCTGGATGACGGACATCGGGTCGAGGGCGCCGTTGTAGGCGCGGACCTCGTCGATGGCTCCGGCGAAGTACTCGGCACTGCCGCGGGCCGAACGGCCCACCTGGAGGCCGCCGGTGGCGGCCCAGGTCGTGTTGTCCACACCCTGGGCGGCGGCCAGCTGTCCGTTGACGAACAGGCGGATCTGGCCGGCGAACGCGTCGTACACCACGGCCAGGTGCTGGCCGCCGGGGTTGGTGTCCGGCAGGACCTGGCTCTCGGAGAAGGTGTTCACCACGGCTCCGGCCGTGTCGGTCGTGGCCACGGCCAGCTCCCAGCGCTTGGTGGCGCCCTGGTAGCGGACCTGGACCCGGTTGGCGTTGGTGCCGGGCAGCGAGAACACGGTCTGCGAGGCCGTGGCGTCGAGCGAGGCGATCTGGGCCCGCGCCGAGAGCGTGAAGCTCGCGGCTCCGGTGACCGGGGCGGCCGCCGTCGAGACGTAGTCCCCGTTGCCGTCGAGGAGCAGGTGGCCGGTTCCGACCATGGCGTCGACCGGGGGCGGGTCGGCCAGCGGGTCCGGGTTCGGGACGTAGATGGCCGCGTTGCCGGCCATCGTCAGGGCCTGACCGCCGCCGGCTTCGGGGGAGGCTCCGGACTGGGCCGCGTTGAGCTGCCAGTAGCCCTTGCGCTCCGGCCTGACGGTCTTGATGTCGGTGATCTGGGCGGGCAGGAGCGGCCGGCTGAAGACCCGGACCTCGGCGAGGTCACCGACGAAGGCGTCCTCGTAGCCCGCCTTGTCGATGTGGCGGCCGATCTGGAGTGCGCCGTACGACTTCCAGGTGGAGCGGCGGACCGTCTCGCCCTTGAGGTCCTTGTCGACGTACAGCTGGATCTTGCCTGTGGCGCCGTCGTAGACGCCGGTCAGCAGCACCCACTGGTCCTTGACCGGAGTGATCCCGGTGGACACGGCCTTCCACTCGCCGAGGCTGTCGACGTCGCCGGCCGGGACGGAGAACTTCCAGGTCTTGGCCGTGGCGTCGTAGCCGAGGACGAAGCCCGGCTCGCCGGTGCCGTCCTGGCTGACCACCGTCATGTCCCGGCTCAGGTCCGTGGGCCGGACCCAGGCGCTGACGCTGAAGCCCTTGAGGGTGTCCAGCACCGTGCTGCCCGCGTCGACCCAGCTGTCGGCGGTGCCGTCGAAGCGGGCCGCGCGGTCGATGGTCCCGCCCGGTCCGGGGACACCGAAGGTCACACCCGGGCCGAAGTCGGCCGGGTACTTGCCCTGCTCCTCGTCGGCGGCGTTGCCGCCCGCCTCGTCGGCGAGGTTCCACTGCGCGGCCGCGGCCGCGCCTGCGGCGACGTAGAAGGAGTGACGGGCGGTGGCACTCGGGTGCGCCGCCTTGTCGACCGCGACGACGTCGACCCAGTGCGGACCGGAGCGGCTGGGCGTCCAGGTCACCGAGGCGGGGCCGCCCGCCGCGCTGTTGGCGACCTCCTTGGTGGTCTCACCGCTGAAGGTGTAGCGGTACTTGACGACGTCCGTGTCGGGCACGGTGTCGTTCGGGTTCGGCGAGAAGGTGAACGTGCCGGGAGCGCCGACACCGTCGTGGTACACGTTGGTGGCCGGGTACTGGGTGCTGAACACGTTCGGCTTGCCCGGGAAGGACTTGTCGTACATGAACTCGCACTTGCCGCTCCACGGGCCCCATCCGTCGCCGTCATGGGCGGCGACGCTCCAGGAGATGACCGTGTTCTCGGGGATCGTCGACCGGGCGGTGTGCTCGAAGGGGGTGGAGCTGGTCGGCGCCTTGTACAGCGTGTCCTGCTCGTAGACCTTGGCGACGCCCGCCGCGTCCTTCCACTCCACCTTGAAACGGACCTTGACCTGCTCGCCCGCGTCGGCGTCGTTCGCGATGGCGCGCAGCGTCGGCGGCACGTCGCTGTAGGGCCGGCCGGTGCCCGTGACGCAGGCGCCGCCGGGGTTGGACGACATGGCGGACGTGTTGATCAGGCCCGGCAGCGTGTTGTAGCTGATGCTCAGGTACGCGTTGCCGCAGACCCGCTTCCAGCCGCCGAAGGTGCTCTCGTTCTGGGCCTTGAGGTTGAAGAGCATCGAGGGCCAGCGCTCGTTGGCCGCGGTGCGCACGCTGTTGGTCAGGCCGCCGGTGGCACCGGACTTGAAGTGCATGTTGGCCTGCGACGTGCAGCTCGTCGGCTGGATCTTCTCGTTGAGCGTCTCCAGCGTCGTCAGCGTCGCGCTCTGCGTGTTGTTCCAGTTGCTGGCGCTGTCGATGTGGGCGGTGCTGCCCCCGATCCGCTGGAGCTGGATGGGTTCGGCCCTGGCGTCGGCCCAGTACACGTGCTGGACGCGCGCGCTGAAGGTGGCGCCCAGGATCTGCTTGCCGCTGTAGAAGGACAGCGGGATCTGGAAGGCGACGCGGCGCGTGCCGACCCCGGCGCACGAGGCGGCGCTGTAGTCCGTCGGGCACTTGCCCACGCCCGCGCTGCCGGAGAACTGCCACTCGCCCACCGTGGGCTTGCCCGACATGACCGCGGTCCAGCCCGAGCGGTCGGTCGTCCTCTGGATCGGGTCGATGACCACGGGGAAGACCGTCGCCCCGTCGCGCAACAGGTTCTGGTCGGGGACGAGGGTCAGCCTGTCCTTGGCCACCTCGATACCGAGGGGCGCGGCCTTGCCGCCGCCGCCCGGACCTTCGAGGGCCGGAGCGAGCGCCGCGGCGGCGGGCCCGGTGGGGGCGTCGGCGCGGGCCGCGGACAGCGACTGCGCGACGGCCTTGGGACCCTTGGTACGGGCAGCGGCCTCCTGGGAGGCGGCCGAGTCCCACATGGACGGGGCGCCGGACTGGAAGACCGTGCCGCCGACCGTGCCGTCCTCGGCGGTGACCGCGCCGTTCGCGTCCTTCTTGTACGTCAGGCCCTTGGCCTTGAGGCCGAGGTCCAGGCGCGTCAGGCGGGGATCGGCCGCGGCCTGCGGGGTCTTGACGACCAGCAGGTGGCCGAAGCCGTTGGCCTCGGCGCGCACCTTGAGGTCGACGCCGGGCAGTGCATCGGGGTAGGTGGCGGTGTCGCCGTCGAGCACGGGCGCGGGGAGCTTGCCGTACGGCCAGGTCAGCGCCATCTCATGGGTGTTGCGGGTCATGGTGACGAACGGCTTGCCGGCCGCGCCGTCGGAGAAGGACAGACCGACCGTGGTCGCCTTCGGGACGACACTGCCGTCCGCGCGCTTGACCAGCGTCTTGTCGATGTCGACCCACTTGCCGTTCCGGACGGCGTGCACCGGTTCGGTGTACTCGCGGGCCGTGTAGGAGCCGTCCGGCTGGGCGAAGATCTCCCGCTGCTCGGTGCGCAGACCGAGGACCTCGACCTGCTTCCCGCTCTTGCGGGACGCGACCCGGGCCTCCGCCTCCGTCTGTACGGGGGTGCCCACGGCGACGGGCTCCGGGGAACGGGCCGCGTCGGCGCCCTCCCAGAGGTCCAGGCCGAGGGTGGTGGCCACCAGGGCACCGGCGGTCACCGCGGCGATCGAGGCGCGGCGCAGCACGGTGCGGCCGATGCCGCGGGACGTGCGTGGCTGGTGCGTCATCATCGGACCACCGTTCCGAAGGTGTTGCGCTCGGCGGGCAGACCGCCCTCGCCGGGCTTGAACGTCTCGATGGGCGCGCCGCCCGTGCCGCTGATCGTCCAAGGGAACAGATAGACCGCGTGGCCTTCGGCGGGCCCGTACGGCATGCCGACGTAGAGGCCGGCCGCACCGCCGCCGATGCTCATCCCGGCGTACTCGCGCGGGGCCTCGGGGGTCGGGATCTCGGAGCCCGGCTCCAGGATCTTGTCGGTCTCGCCGGGCGCGCCGACCATCCCGAACATCTGCACCACACCCCGGTCGGCGACGCCGTTGGCGCCGTCCTCACCCGGAACACCCACGGCGAGCTTGACGTTGGCGCCGGTGCTCGTGCTGGTCGGGGCGGTGTTGAAGGCGGCGATGCGCTGGCCGAAGTAGTCCCCGGCCTCGGACTCGCCGCCGACGTCGGTGGTGTTCTGGTCGATCCAGGCGAGCTCCGTGTACGCACCCGCCGCGTCGATCTTGAACACCTGGACGGCGCCCGCGTCGACGGTGGTGGACAGGTCCTCGCCCGGCATTCCGACGGCGAGGAGGGACTCGGTGGTGCCGGTGGCTCCGGCGGCGCGGTAGGACGTCGCGGCCAGCGCCCGGCCGAAGCCGTCGCCGGTCTCGCAGGCGCCGAGCACGTTGGGCGTGTCCTGAGTGATCACGTTGAGCGGCTTGGGGTAGCCCGACGTGAGGGCGTGGCTGAAGATCGTGACCGCGCCCGACTCGGCGATGGTGCCCTGGGCCTCGCCCGGGGAGCCGACCGCGAGGTGGGTCGCGGTGGCCGCGACGGTGGTGCCGAAGCGGTCGTACTCCTCCTTGGCGTCGGGCACGGCTCCCGCGTTGGTGGTGTCCTGAGTGACGAGAGTGGCCGTCACCGTGGTCGAGCCGGAGATGTAGAGGAAGGCGCCCGCGTCCACCGTGGTGCCGACGTCCTCGCCGGGCACGCCGCCGACGAGGAACGGCACACCGGTCGAGGTCTTGCCCGCGGCGAGGGAGTAACCCGTCCAGTCGTACGACTCGGAGCCGATGGCGGAGAGCAGGCCTGCGCCCTGGACGTACTCGGCGGTCGCCTTGCCGGCGGCCAGGCCGGTCGGGGAGCCGTGGACGACGACGATGCGGCCGGCGTCGACGCCGGAGCCGATGTCCTCGTGGGGCGAGCCGATCGCGAGGTCGCTGCAGCCGTCGAGGTCCGCGTCGTAGACCGCCATCGAGTAGCCGAAGAGGTCACCCGCCTCGGAGGGCCCGGCCTTCGCGGCTTCCTGGGTCAGTTCCAGTACTCCCTTGCCGCCGCCGTACACGATGTGCACGACCCCGGCCTTGGAGATGCCGCTGGCGGCCGCCTCGGGGTCCGCGATCGCGGTGTCCCGGATGCCGTCCCCGTTGAAGTCCGACTCGACCCCGGCACAGCCGGCGACCGCCGCGGCCGTGCTCACGAGGGGTGTCGGTCCTGCCGTCAGGGCCAGGGCGAGGGCCGTGGCCGACAGGGCCCAGGCTCCTCTGGCGGCACGCCGCCTGGCCGCGCCGTGTGGCGCGGTTGTCGCTCTGCTCACGTGGTGGTTCCGCTTTCGTTGATTTCGGAGGCGCTGAACGGCAGCCCGAAACAAGGAAGCAATAACGGAACGTGAAAGATGCGCACACCACAGAGCGACGCCTGCGCAGGTCAGTGCGCGTGCGTCAGCCCATCCCCCCGCTCGCCATGGTCCCCCCGTGACAAGCCGCTCAACAGCAAGCGTTGAGCCACCTTGGCGTGAACCTGCCCAGTGGGCAAGAGGCAATGTCCGACATCAGGCGATCATGGCACCTAACGGATTGATCACAGCCGAGAAAAACGGCCCTGCCCGGCACCGAAAGGTGCCGGGCAGGGCCGTTGTGAACCGTACGCCGCGAATCAGGCCTCGGTCGGAGCCGAGACGGACGGGAGCGTCTGCTGCTCCGCCGCCGCGGTCTTCTTCGTCGTCCGCTTCGTCGCGGTCTTCTTGGTCGTCGTGGCCGCCTTCTTGGCCACGGTCTTCTTGGCGGCCGCCGCCTTCTTGGCCGGGGCCTTCTTCGCCGCGGTCGCCTTCTTGGCCGGAGCCTTCCTGGCGGTCTTCTTGGCCGGTGCGGCCTCCTCGACCGGTGCGGCCTCCTCGGCCGGCGCCGCCTCCTCGGCCGGCGCCGCCGGCTCGGTCACCGCGGTCTCGACGACCACCACGGCGGCCTCTGCCGCGCCTGCCGGAGAACCGGCGGGTGCGGTGGCCTTACGGGTGGCACGCCGGCGCGGACGGGCCGGGGCGGCCTCCGGGGCGGCCTCCGCCACGGGGGCCTCCTCGACCACGGCCACGGACTCGGGCTCGACGACGGGCTCCGGCTCCACGACCGGCTCCGGCTCCGGCACGACGACCGGTTCCGGGGCCACCTCGGCCGCGGGGACCGGGGCGCCCGCCGGGGCGGTGGCCTTACGGGTCGCGCGGCGACGGGTACGGCCCTTCGGCGCGGCCTCCTCGACCGGCGCGGCCTCCACCGTCTCCGCGGCCTCGACGGCCTCGGTGACGACCTCGGACACCGGCTCCAGGACGGTGTCGGCCGGCTCGGCCACCGGCTCCGCGACGACCTCGGCCACGGGGGCCGGAGCGGCCTCGGGGGCCGGAGCCTGCGCCGGGGTGACCGCACCGCGCGGAGCGCCCGCCGGAGCGGTCGCCTTGCGGGTGGCACGGCGCCGGTTGCGACGGCCGCTGATTCCCGCGGCGGCCTCGGCCTCGGCCGGGCTGCTGTAGAGCTCCTCGTCCGCGACGAACTCGGGCTCGGGCAGCGCCCGCGGCGCGGCGGCCTCGGCGGCCACCTCCGCCTCGGATTCAAAGCCCTCCGTGTCGACCGTCTCGATCTCATGGTCGTGCTGATCGAACTCGGTACGGCCGCCGCGGCGCTTCGAGCGCTTGCCGTTGCCCCCTCCGCCGATCACGGTCGGCGTCTCCATGTGCACGATGACACCGCGGCCGTTGCAGTGGACGCAGGTCTCGGAGAAGGACTCCAGCAGTCCCTGGCCCACCCGCTTGCGGGTCATCTGGACCAGGCCCAGCGAGGTGACCTCGGCCACCTGGTGCTTCGTACGGTCGCGGCCCAGGCACTCCAGCATGCGCCGCAGGACCAGGTCGCGGTTGGACTCCAGGACCATGTCGATGAAGTCGATGACGACGATGCCGCCCAGGTCGCGCAGCCGCAGCTGGCGCACGATCTCCTCGGCCGCCTCCAGGTTGTTCCTGGTGACGGTCTCCTCGAGGTTGCCGCCCTGACCGGTGAACTTGCCGGTGTTGACGTCGATGACGATCATCGCCTCGGTCTTGTCGATCACAAGCGAGCCGCCCGAGGGCAGCCACACCTTGCGGTCGAGTGCCTTGGCGAGCTGCTCGTCGATCCGGTACGTCGCGAAGACGTCGACCTCGGAGGTCCAGCGGGACAGCCGGTCGGACAGGTCCGGGGCCACGTGGTTCACGTAGCCGTGGATGGTCTCCCAGGCGCCGTCACCGCTGACGATGACCTTCGAGAAGTCCTCGTTGAAGATGTCGCGCACGACGCGGACGGTCATGTCCGGCTCGCCGTACAGCAGGCTCGGCGAAGAGGTCGAGATCTGCTTCGACTTCTTCTGGATGTCCTCCCACTGGGCCTGCAGACGCTCGACGTCGCGGCGCAGCTCGTCCTCGCTCGCGCCCTCGGCGGCGGTGCGCACGATGACGCCCGCGTCCTCGGGGACGATCTTCTTGAGGATGGTCTTCAGACGCGCGCGCTCGGTGTCGGGCAGCTTGCGGCTGATGCCGGTCATCGAGCCCTCGGGCACGTAGACCAGGTAGCGGCCGGGCAGCGACACCTGGCTGGTCAGGCGGGCGCCCTTGTGGCCGATCGGGTCCTTGGTGACCTGCACGAGGACCGACTGGCCGGACTTGAGGGCGGACTCGATGCGGCGCGGCCCGTTGGCCATGCCGAGCGCCTCGAAGTTGACCTCACCGGCGTACAGAACCGCGTTGCGGCCCTTGCCGATGTCGATGAACGCGGCCTCCATGGACGGCAGAACGTTCTGGACCTTGCCCAGGTAGACGTTGCCGACGTACGAGGTGGCCTCTTCCTTGTTGACGTAGTGCTCGACGAGCACGTTGTCCTCGAGGACGCCGATCTGGGTGCGCTCGCCGGCCTGGCGGACGACCATCACGCGCTCGACGGCCTCACGGCGGGCCAGGAACTCGGCCTCGGTGATGATCGGGACGCGGCGGCGGCCCTGCTCGCGGCCCTCGCGGCGGCGCTGCTTCTTCGCCTCCAGGCGGGTCGAGCCCTTGATGGACTGGACCTCGTCCGACGGCTCGGCCTTCTCACGGGCCGGTCGCGGCTCGCGGACCTTGACGACGGTGCGCACCCCGTCCTCGTCAGCGGCCTCGGCGGCCTCGGCGGCGGTTTCCCCGCTGCGGCGACGGCGACGGCGACGACGGCGGCTGGAGCTGGAACCGAGGGCCTCCTCGGTCTCCTCGTCCTCTTCCTCTTCCGCCTCCTCGGCGGCCTCGGCCTCGGCCTCGGCCTCCTCATCGGCGGACTCGTCGAGGTCGGCGGCCTCACCACGGCGGCGGCGACGGCCACCGCGGCGGCGACGGCGCGACGGGCGCTCGCCCGACTCGTCGCCCTCTTCGAACTCCGCGGACTCCTCTTCGAGGTCGGCGGCCTCGGCCTCCGGCTCCTCCTCCGCGAGCACCTCGGGCAGGGAGACCGGCCCGGACTCGGCGGCGCCACGCCCACGGCGACGGCGGCGGCCGGCGGGCTGCGGGGCGGGGGTCTGGACGACCTCGGCCTCGACCTCCGTCTCCTCCTCCTCGACCTCGTCGGCCGGGGCGGCGGCGCGTGCGGCCGCAGCGGCCATGGCGGCGGTCTCGGGGGTCTGGAACATCGGCTCGGCGAACACCGGGGCCTGGAAGACGGCCACGGCGGGGCGCGCGGCGCGGCGGGCACGGGCCGGAGCGGCGGGCTCGGCGCTCTCGGCGGGCTGGGCGGCGGGCTGCGGGGCGGCGGCGGCCGGAGCGGCGGAGCGGGTGGCGCGGCGGCGGCCGCCACGCTTCGGCGAGTCCAGGGCGTCGGCCACGGTGAAGGCGCGGGCGGCCCTGGGGGCCTCCTCCACGGCGGCGGGCTCGGCGGCCTCGGCCGCGGGGGCCTCGGTGACCGCGGCGGCCTCGGCAGCTTCGGCGGCCGGAGCGGCGACGGCGCGGGTGGCACGACGACGGGCACGCGGAGCCGGAGCGGCCGCAGCCTCCTCCTCGACCACGGGCGCGGCCTCGGCAGCGGGAGCCTCAGGGGCGGCGACGGCGCGGGTGGCGCGGCGACGGGCACGCGGAGCGGGAGCGGCGGGCTCCTCGGCCACCGGGGCGGCGGCCGGGGCCTCGGCGACCGGGGCCTCCGCGACAGCCGGGACGACGACGGCCTCGGCGGCCGGAGTCTCGGGAGCGGCCACGGCGCGGGTCGCGCGGCGGCGGGTACGTGTGGGAGCGGCGGCCGGAGCGGCCTCCTCGGCGGGTGCGGCCGGGGCGGCCTCGGTCACCGAGGTCGTCTCCGCGACGCCGCCGGGCGGACCGGCGGGACGGGAGGCGGCGCGGCGACGCCTGCGCGGAGGCAGGTTGTCGCTGGGGCTGCCGTTGTCGGCGCTGCCTGCGGTGGTGGTGTCGTTTTCGTTGTTGAGCATTGCGGGCGGTTCTCCCGTCACGCTCCCGGGCGCCGCGGCTGACTTCCGGTCCGGCACGGCTCCGCGTAATGAGCGCGGAACCGGCCTCCGGGGCGCGTTCGCCACACGGGAGCTGTAGTCCATGGCCGCCGGTTCCGTACGTGTTGTCCGTACGGCCTGGCGGAAGTCTTCAGGTCAGTGCGCTGCCCGACCCAGGTGGCTCCCGAGTACCAGGGCTGCGCGACAACGACGATCCTTACGCGGCGGGACCTTCCGGCGCCTTCGCGTCGGCGGCTACGGCGGCCGTGGGTGGGGCGGCCGTGTCAGCCTCGCGGTCGGGCGCGAGCGGGTCGGTCACCGTGCCGGACTCCTCGTCGAAGAGCCCCTGCGCCAGCCTGGTCACCGCTGAGGGGACCGGCGGCGCCAGGTCGGCCACAGCTCGGAGACCGGACAGGACGTCGTCGGGTCGCACGGCAGGTGTCAGATGCCGAACAACCAGCCGCAGTATCGCACAGGCATTGTCCAGGGGCCTATCAGCCGGGGCGGAAAGGGCTTCCAGACTGACGACCGCGCCGCGCGTGTCGAAGGTCCGCATGCCGTTCTTGGTCCGGCGCTGCACCTCCACGGTCTCGGCCGCGAGGAAGGACGTCACGGCCCGTTCGGCCTCGGCGGGCTCCACGCCGTCCAGGCGCAGCTCCCACACGGAGGCGGTGAGGCGGTCGGCGAGGCCCGAGGTGCGGGCCTCGACGGCGTCGATGATGTCGAGCCCGGTCGGCATCGACTCGTCGAGCAGCTCGCGGAGCTTCTCGGGGTCGCGGGGCTCGGCGAGGGCGATCTCCAGGTATTCGGCCTCGCTGCCGGTCCCGGTCGGGGCGGCGTTCGCGTACGAGACGCGGGGGTGCGGGGTGAAGCCGGCCGAGTACGCCATCGGCACCTCGGCACGGCGCAGGGCCCGCTCGAAGGCGCGCTGGAAGTCGCGGTGGCTGGTGAACCGGAGGCGGCCGCGCTTGGTGTAGCGCAGTCGGATGCGCTGCACCACCGGTGCGGGTGGCGGGCCTTCGGGCTGTCGCTTGCCCAGTGGTTCTTCTCCTTGTGCGGGGCTCCGCGGCTCGCGCGTCGCCCTGAGCGTCTGTGGGACCGGCCGGCCACGCCCCGCCTCCGGTTCACCCCTGCCGTTCGCGGAGGGAGATCTCGGGAGCGGGCGTGTTGCCTGCGGCTGTCGTACTACCCAGAGTACGCGCCCGTGACCTCGCCGGTTCCACGGGAGGAGTACCGAACAGCGCCCGCCGCACCTCGGCCCGGACCTCCCGGACGGTGTCCCGGACCGGCCGCCACACCGCGCGCGCGAGATGCCCGGCCGGCGTCAGGACGTACCGGTACACCTGCACCGCGGGCCACCCGACGAGCACCCGGCCGGCCCACGCGCACCCCCACCACAGCCCTCCGGCGATCAGCCCGGCCACGTACCAGGCCCAGGCGAGGGCGCGGCCGAGGGGAGCGAGGACGTACCGGTGGAGCGGCAGGAGCAGGTACCGGTGGACGGCGAGGGCCAGCCACAGGAGGGCCCGCCCGACCGGCACCAGCACGTAACGCCAGGTCAGCCCCACCAGCCGGGCGAGGGCGAGGCCCAGCGGCCGCAGCAGGTACGCGTACAGCACGCGCCCGGCCGGCGCGAGGAGGTACGCGTACAGCCACGAACCCACGGGCCGCAGGACATACCGCCACAGGGCGACCCAGGGCCATACGAAGAGGAGCCTCAGCAACGTGGCCACCAGCCACCCGAGCCCGCGCAGCACGGGTCCGACGACGTGGACCATGAGCGGTCCGAGCACGTGGCGGTGCAGGACGCGCCCAAGGGCGGCGAGCAGCTCCCAGACCACCCGTACGGGCAGCACGACCAGCAGCGCCACGATCTTCACGGGGATCCGGACGACCTCGACCAGGCATCCGCCATCACCCTGCGCGGCCTGCGGTTTCTTGTTCTCCATACCGCCAAGGACACACGAGAGACCCCCGCCCGTTGCAGCCGGGGGCCGTCCACGTGCACGTCAAGCGGATCCGTCCCTGAAAATGCGCATGTCCCCCTGCTCCGGGCAGGGGGACATACGCGACCTCACGACTTCGGGGATCCACCCACCACGCTCAGCGGCAGCAGCTTCTTGCCCGTCGGGCCGATCTGGATCTCGGTCTGCATCTGCGGACACACGCCGCAGTCGAAGCACGGCGTCCAGCGGCAGTCTTCGACCTCGGTCTCGTCGAGGGCGTCCTGCCAGTCCTCCCAGAGCCAGTCCTTGTCCAGGCCGGAGTCCAGGTGGTCCCAGGGCAGTACTTCCTCGTAGGTGCGCTCGCGGGTCGTGTACCAGGCCACGTCCACGCCGTACGCGGGCAGCGTCTTCTGCGCCGCCTCCATCCAGCGGTCGTACGAGAAGTGCTCGCGCCAGCCGTCGAAGCGGCCGCCCGACTCGTACACGGCGCGGATGACGTCGCCGATGCGGCGGTCACCGCGCGAGAGCAGGCCCTCGACGATGCCCGGCTTGCCGTCGTGGTAGCGGAAACCGATGGAGCGGCCGTACTTCTTGTCGCCCCGGATCTTGTCGCGGAGCTTGCCCAGGCGGGCGTCCGTCTCCTCGGCCGACAACTGCGGCGCCCACTGGAACGGGGTGTGCGGCTTCGGCACGAAACCGCCGATCGACACCGTGCAGCGGATGTCGTTCTGGCCGGAGACCTCGCGGCCCTTGGCGATGACGTTGACCGCCATGTCGCCGATCTGGAGCACGTCCTCGTCGGTCTCGGTCGGCAGGCCGCACATGAAGTACAGCTTCACCTGGCGCCAGCCGTTGCCGTACGCGGTGGCGACGGTACGGATCAGGTCCTCTTCCGAGACCATCTTGTTGATGACCTTGCGCATGCGCTCGGAGCCGCCCTCGGGGGCGAAGGTCAGACCGGAGCGGCGCCCGTTGCGGGTCAGCTCGTTGGCCAGGTCCACGTTGAACGCGTCCACGCGGGTCGACGGCAGGGACAGGCCCACCTTGTCGTCCGTGTAGCGGTCCGCGAGGCCCTTGGCGATGTCCGCGATCTCCGTGTGGTCCGCGGAGGAGAGGGAGAGGAGGCCGACCTCCTCGAAGCCCGTGGCCTTGAGCCCGCGCTCCACCATCTCGCCGATGCCGGTGATGCTTCGCTCCCGCACGGGGCGCGTGATCATGCCGGCCTGGCAGAAACGGCAGCCGCGGGTGCAGCCTCGGAAGATCTCCACCGACATCCGCTCGTGGACGGTCTCGGCGAGCGGGACCAGCGGCTGCTTCGGGTAGGGCCACTCGTCGAGGTCCATCACGGTGTGCTTGGACACGCGCCACGGCACGCCGGAGCGGTTGGGCACGACCCGGCCGATGCGGCCGTCCGGGAGGTACTCCACGTCGTAGAAGCCCGGCACGTAGACATTGCCGGTCTTGGCCAGGCGCAGCAGGACTTCCTCGCGCCCGCCCGGCCGCCCCTCGACCTTCCAGGTGCGGATGATCTCGGTCATGTCGAGGACGGCCTGCTCGCCGTCGCCGATGACCGCGCAGTCGATGAACTCCGCGATCGGCTCGGGGTTGAAGGCCGCGTGGCCGCCCGCGAGGACGATCGGGTGGTCGACGGTGCGGTTCCTGGCCTCCAGCGGGATGCCGGCGAGGTCCAGGGCCGTCAGCATGTTGGTGTAGCCCAGCTCCGTGGAGAAGGACAGGCCGAACACGTCGAAGGCGGAGACGGGGCGGTGGCTGTCCACGGTGAACTGGGGCACCTTGTGCTCGCGCATCAGTTCTTCGAGGTCCGGCCACACGCTGTAGGTGCGCTCGGCGAGGACGCCCTCGCGCTCGTTGAGCACCTCGTACAGGATCATGACGCCCTGGTTGGGCAGCCCGACTTCGTACGCGTCCGGGTACATGAGCGCCCAGCGGACGTCGCAGCTCTCCCACTCCTTGACCGTGGAGTTGAGTTCACCGCCGACGTACTGGATGGGCTTCTGCACATGCGGAAGCAGGGCCTCAAGCTGAGGGAAGACCGACTCGGTCATCACGCGACTTTCGTGAAGCGGGCAGGGGGCAGCTCTCAAGCGTACCCCGAGGCTCAGCCGCCCCCACCCACATGATCATTCCAGTCCGGCCCGCAGCGACGGGTCGGAGGCCTTCGCCCAGATATCCGGAAGCTCCCGTTCGTACCGTTCGGCCAGGGCCTCCTCGCGGGCGTAGAGCACGCCCCAGGTGAAGGCCGGCTCCCCCGCGTCCGTCGCCTGGACGGCGAGGCCGCGCAGGGCGGCGCGGGCCACCACGCTGTCCTGGTGGTCGCCGAGGAGGGACTGCACCTTCTTGACCTTCTTGGCCAGGCGTTTGGCCGGTTTGCCGAGCGCCGGCGTCGCGGCCTCCGCCGCGTAGCGGGCGCGTTTGGCCGCCTTGCGGGCCTCGTGGAGGGCCACGTCACGCTCATGGCCCTCTTCGAGGGCGAGCGCCGTGTCGACCCGGCCGGCGAGGCGCTCGTAGTCGTGCAGCACGGCCTTCGGCAGGACGCTCTCGGCGGGCCTGGCAGCGGCCTTGCGCAGCGGGGGATCGGCCAGCAGGGCGTCGAGGGCGTCCAGGAGGGCGAGGTGGCGCTCGCTGTCGAGTGCGGCCACGGCCTGCTGCCGGGACGCGGTGCGGCGGGCGGTGTCCCAGGCGTGCAGGCGGCCGGGGAGCGGGCCCAGGAGCAGGGTGTCGGGCAGTTCGTGGAGATGGTCCCCGATCCGTTCCCGCAGGACCTCCTGGTCGCGGTCCACCCCGAGTTCGGCGGCCAGCCAGCGCAGCTCCTCGCCGAGGGGGTCGGTGGCCTTCCGGTCCAGCACCTTGCGGTACGTCTTGAGGGCGCTGCGCAGCCGGCGGCTGGCGACCCGCATCTGGTGGACGGAGTCCGGCAGGGCCCGCCGTACGGCGGGGTCCTGAGCGACGAGGGCGTCGCGCTGTTCGCGCAGGTAAGCCAGGACGTAGGCGCCGGCGGTGCCCTCGGGGGAGTCTCCGAGGGGACGGGGCTCGGGTTCCGCGCCGGTCTCGACCAGGGCCCGGGCAAGCTTGGAGGGGGCGTCGCAGACGCGGAGCCCGGCCTTGCGGAAGGTCTTCTCGACGGCGTCGAGGAGTTCGGGGTCCACGCCGTCGGCGAGTTCCACCTCGATCTCGGTCCATCCGGCGGTGGCCTCGCCGCGCTCGGCCAGGACCTCGTCGGTGCTCAGTTCTGCGAGCAGGGCCCCTTCGGCGTCGAGCAGGTGGCTGATGTGGCGCGAGGAGACCAGCCGGACCTGCGGCCGGAGCGCCGCGTCCCGTACGCGCGAGCGGACGAGGGCGGCGAGGTCGGGCGGGACGGTGTCGCTGAGCGCGGCTCCGATCTCGTCGCGGACTCCGGGGGCGATCGGCAGTTTGAGGTGCCAGCCGGCGTCCGCGCCGCCGGTTCTGCGCCGCAGGGTGAGACCGTCGGCGGCGAGCCGCTGGTCGGGGGTGTCGTAGTAGACGGCGTCGAGGTCGACGGTGCCCTGGTCGGAGACGGCCGCGATCGCGGCCGTCCCGGTCAGGTCCGGCACCCCATGCTGGGCAGCTGTGGCCTTGGAGAACTCGAATTTCCGCTCGATCTCGCGTTGTGTGTCCGCCATAGACCGAACTTAGTCCTGAACGAATCACATCGGCACGACGAACGGAACATCAGGCTGACAATGGCCGCTGCACCTTGATCGACTGCAGTAGTCCGATCGCCACCCACACCGCGAACATCGACGATCCTCCGTACGAGACGAAGGGCAGGGGGAGGCCGGCCACCGGCATGATCCCGAGGGTCATCCCGATGTTCTCGAAGGACTGGAAGGCGAACCAGGCGATGATCCCGGCGCACACGATGGTCCCGTAGAGCTCGGTGGTCTCGCGGGCGATCATGCAGGCGCGCCACAGGACGATGCCGAGCAGCAGCAGGATCAGTCCGGCCCCGACGAAGCCCAGCTCCTCACCCGCGACCGTGAAGACGAAGTCGGTCTGCTGCTCCGGCACGAACTGGCCGGTGGTCTGCGAGCCCTTGAAGAGTCCGGAGCCGGTCAACCCGCCGGAGCCGATCGCGATGCGCGCCTGGTTGGTGTTGTACCCGACGCCGGCGGGGTCGAGTTCGGGGTTGGCGAAGGCGGCGAAGCGGTTGATCTGGTACTCGTCCAGGACGCCGAGCTGCCATATCAGGACGGCCCCGCCCGCGCCGGCGCCGATCAGGCCCAGCACCCAGCGGTTGGAGGCGCCGGAGCCCAGCAGCACGCCGAGGACGATGACGACCATGACCATGACGGACCCAAGGTCGGGCATGAGCATGACGATGCCCATCGGGGCGGCTGCCAGGCACAGCGCCTTCACGACCGTGCGGTGGTCCGGATGGGTGAGGTCGCCGGCGTCCACACGGGTGGCCAGCAGCATCGCCATGACCAGGATGATCGTGATCTTCACGAACTCGGAGGGCTGGAGGGAGAATCCGCCGCCGATCACGATCCACGCGTGCGCGCCGTTGATGGTGGCGCCGAGCGGGGTGAGCACCGCGAGGATGAGCAGGAGCGAGATTCCGTAGAGGAAGGGGACCGCGCCGCGCAGCGTGCGGTGGCCGAGCCAGATGGTACCGATCATCAGGACGAGTCCGATGCCGGTGTTCAGAGCGTGGCGGGCGAGGAAGTAGTACGGGTCGCCCTGGTTCAGCTGGGTCCGGTTGCGGGTCGCCGACCACACCAGGAGGGCGCCGATGAAGGACAGCGCGAGCGCACTGAGGAGTATCGGCCAGTCGAGCCGGCGCACCATCGAGTCGCGGGCGGTGAGCCTGGCCATCGCCCCTCGCTCGGGCGCGTACCGGGAGACGGAGAACTTGTTGGCGGTCTGCATGTCGGTTTCGGTCCTCAGTCGTGCCGTGCGGGGCGCTGGGCGGGCGGGCCGGCGAGCGCGGGCGGCGCCAGCTCCTCCGGGGACGGCGGCACGTACGGCCGGATCTCGGGCGCTTCGATGGAGCCGTCGGGGTGGATCTTGGGCAGTTTGGTCTCCGGGCCCAGCAGCAGGGCCTTCTTCAGGTCCTGCTTCCCGTCCATGGTCAGACCGTAGATGGCGTTGTAGAGGTTGCGTACGGCGGGGCCGGAGGCTCCGGAGCCGGTGCCGCCCTGGGAGATCGTCATGACGATCGTGAAGTCCTTGGTGTAGGTCGCCAGCCATGACGTGGTCTGCTTGCCGTAGACCTGGGCGGTGCCGGTCTTGGCGTGCATCGGAATCTTGTCCTGCGGCCAGCCGCCGAACCGCCAGGCGGCGGTGCCGCCGGGCTCGACGACCGAGCGCAGGCCGCCGTCGAGGTCGCTGATGGTCTTGGCGTCGATCGGCAGCCTGCCGTGGGACTGCGGCTTGATCATCTCGATGTGCTTGCCGTCGGGGCTGACCACGGCCTTGCCGACCGTGGGGTTGTAGAGGGTGCCCCCGTTGCTGATGGCGGAGTACGCGGTGGCCATCTGGATGGGGGTGACGAGGACGTCGCCCTGGCCGATGGCGAAGTTGATGCTGTCGTAGGCCTTCAGCTGGTTGCCTTCGAGGCAGCTCTCGTACGCGATCTGCTCGACGTAGGTGCCGCCCCGCTTGCCCTGCTTGCACCAGGAGCCCTTGTTGGCCTTCCAGAAGTTCTGCTTCCACTTCCGGTCGGGGATGCGGCCGGGTACCTCGTTCGGCAGGTCGATCCCGGTCTCGGAGCCGAGTCCGAACTCCCGGGCGGTCCGGTAGAACCAGTCGTGGGCGTCCTTCTTGGGGCTGAGGCCGCCGTCGCGCTGCCACTCCTTGTGCCCGAGGGCGTAGAAGACGGTGTTGCAGGAGAACTTGAGGGCGTCGCCGAGGCTGATGGGGCCGTGCCCCTTGGACTCGAAGTTCGCGAAGCTCCGGCCGCCGAGGCTGTAGGAGCTGCTGCAGTTGTACTTGCTGTCGAACGGGTACCCGGCCCGGACGGCCGCGCTCGCCGACACCACCTTGAAGATGGAGCCTGCGGGGGCCTGGCCCTGGATGGCCCGGTTGAGCAACGGGTAGTTGGAGTTCTTGCTGGTGAGCCGGGCGTAGTCCTTGCCGGAGATGCCGCCGACCCAGGCGTTGGGGTCGTAGTCGGGCTGGGAGGCCATCGCGACGATGCGGCCGGTCTTGGCCTCCATGACCACGACGGCGCCGGAGTCCGCCTCGTACTTGCGGCCGGTGATGTTGTCGGTCTCGTGACGGACGACCTTCATCGCCTGCTGGAGCTCGTACTCGGCGACGGCCTGGACCCGGGCGTCGATGCTCGTGATGAGGGTGGACCCGGCCACGCCGGGGTCGGACTTGGTCTGGCCCATGACCCGGCCGAG
The DNA here is from genome assembly GCF_053610945.1 of Streptomyces sp. NPDC054849. NCBI lineage: Bacteria > Bacillati > Actinomycetota > Actinomycetes > Kitasatosporales > Streptomycetaceae > Streptomyces > Streptomyces sp. NPDC054849. Next base: position 12,034 of record NZ_JBSGZI010000043.1, on the reverse strand, counting down.
GTTGTCGACCTCGTACGAGGTGACCTCGGCCTTGCCGCGCAGCTGCTTGTCGTAGGTGCGCTCGATTCCGGAACGGCCGACCTGGTCGGAGCGCAGGTGAGGCGAGTCGGTGTCCTTGGCCTTCTGGATCTCCTCGTCGGTGACCGGGGAGAGGTAGCCGAGCACCTGGGAGGTGCGGGCCCCGCCGGGGGCCGGGTAGCGCCGGACGGCGGTGGGTTCCGCGGTGATGCCGGGGAACTCCTCGGGGCGTTCGCGCAGTTGCAGCGCCTGCTGCGTGGTGGCTTCGAGGGTGACCGGGATCGGCTGGTACGGGGAGCCGTTCCAGCAGGGCGCGGGGGTCTGGGAGTCGCAGAGGCGGACCTTCTCCATGACCTCCTTGGGGGTCATGTCCAGGACGCCGGCGAGGCGGGTCATGACGCCCTTGCCCCTGTCCTTCATCTTCATCAGCGCGGTGCGGCTGGCGGAGACGACCAGACGGGTCTCGTTGTCGGCGAGCGGGACACCGCGGGCGTCGAGGATCGAGCCGCGCACGGCGGGCTGGACGACCCGCTGGACGTGGTTGCTCTTGGCCTCGTGGTAGTACTCGGCGCCGTTGCGGATCTGGAGGTACCAGAGCCGGCCTCCGAGGGTGACCAGCATCGAGAGGACGAGCACCTGCATGATGACGAGTCTGATCTGCACCCGGGAGGTGCGGCCGGTCTCCGGAACGTTCGTCACGTCGGCTCCTCCCTCACAGCTTCTTGACGCTCTTCACACTCTTCACGGTCTTCACGGCCTTGACGGCCTTGACACCCTTTATGCGGCCGGCCTTGTTGGCCCGGGCGCGCGCGGTCTTCAGGCGCAGGCCGCCGCGCTGGCTGCCGATGCGCAGGCCCGTGCCGCCGGCCAGCCAGCCGGCGGAGACGTCGGCGGCCTTGTTGGAGGGGCCGCCGCCGGCCTCCACGGCCATCGGGTCGTTCTCGGCGCGCCGGGCCAGGGCCATGATGAACGGCACGGTGAACGGCGCGAGCAGCAGGTCGTAGAGGGTCGCGGTGAACAACAGCCCCGTCAGGCCCACGTGGCGGGCCGCGGTGTCGCCGACGAGGCTGCCGACGCCCGCGTAGAGGAGGGTGGAGCCGATCGCGGCGGCCACGACGGTGAGCATCGGGCCCCAGGCGGAGCGGAACCTGCCCCCGTCGGGGCGGACGAGGCCGCAGACGTAGCCGATGACGCACAGGACGAGCGCGTACCGCCCGGCGGCGTGGTCGGCGGGCGGGGCCAGGTCGGCGAGGAGGCCGGCGCCGAAGCCGATGAGCGCACCGCTGACGTGCCCGTACACGAGTGCGAGGGCGACGACGGTGAGGAGCAGCAGGTCGGGTACGGCACCGGGCAGTTGGAGCCGGCCCAGGACGGTGACCTGGACGACGAGGGCCACCACGATGAGCGTGGCCGAGAGCAGGATCCGGTTGAAACGCATGGTCGGTCTGCTCCTACTCGTCGGCCGGCTTGGCGGGCACGCCGGCGGACCCGGACGGGGTGACCGTGACGGTGACGGTCGGAATGGGCTTGGGGGCCTCGGGCTTGGGCGGCAGGACGGCGTCGCGCGGGTCCTCGCGCGGCGGCATCACCACGACGCCGACGATGTCCAGGCGTGAGAATCCGACGAACGGACGCACCCAGACGGTGCGGGTCAGGTCGCCGCGCGAGGGGTCGACCTTGACCACCTCGCCGATCGGGACGCCGGGCACGAAGGGCTTGTTGCCGCGCGAGCCGAAGGTGACGAGGCGGTCGCCGGGGGCGATCTTGGCCTTGCCGTTGAGCATCTGGACGGACAGGGCGCGGTCGCCCTGGCCGGTGGCGAAGCCGAGTTCGCCGGTCTTCTCCAGGCGGGTGCCGACGGTGAAGTCGGGGTCGTTGGCGAGGACGACGGTCGCGGTGTCGGGGCCTACCGTGCTGACCCGGCCGACGAGCCCGTCCCCGTTGAGGACGGTCATGTCGCGTTCGATGCCGTCCTTGCTGCCGGCGTCGATGGTGACGGTCCAGGAGAAGCCCTGGGCCGCTCCTATCGCGATGACCTCGGCGCCCTTGATGCCGTACTGCCCGGCGCCGGCCCGCTTGAGCATCTCGTCGAGTTCGTGGATGCGGCTGCGGGTCTGTTCGTCGCTGCCCAGTCTGGCCTTCAGGGCCGCGTTCTCGCGTTCCAGCGTGGCGATGCGGTTGTGGCGCTCGCCGGAGTCCCGTACCGCCCCTATGGCGTGGGCGACCGGATCGACCGCGGTCGCCACACCCTTCTCGACCGGGCCCAAGACCGCTGCGGCGGCCTGCCGGGCACCGTCGACCGGCGACTCCTCGCCTGCCCTGATGTCCACCGTGATCAGTGCGAACGCGATGGCGATCAGAAGCACCAGGAGCAGCCGGCTTTCTCGTGTGTCCCTCACGTGCGGCGGCCGTGCCTTCCTCGTCGAAATTCTCTTTGCCTGTATATCAACGATCCGCCGCACGGGCCCGGTAGCACCCGTACGGCGGATCCTTGTGTTCCGCATGGCCCCTCCGGCAGGGAGGGGTGGTTGTCAGCGACGGGGCTGGGCGTCGAGGACCTGCTGGAGGGCCTCGAACTCCTCGACGCACTTGCCGGAGCCGAGCGCGACGGAGTCGAGCGGGTCCTCGGCGATGTGGATCGGCATGCCGGTCTCCCGGCGCAGCCGCTCGTCGAGGCCGCGCAGCAGGGCGCCGCCGCCGGTCAGGACGATGCCGCGGTCCATGATGTCGCCGGAGAGCTCCGGCGGGCACTTGTCGAGCGTGGTCTTGACCGCGTCGACGATGGCGTTGACCGGCTCCTCGATGGCCTTGCGTACCTCGGCGGCCGAGATGACGACCGTCTTGGGCAGGCCGGACACCAGGTCGCGACCGCGGATCTCGGTGTGCTCGTCCTTGTCGAGGTCGTACGCCGACCCGATGGTGATCTTGATCTGCTCGGCCGTTCGCTCGCCGAGGAGGAGCGAGTACTCCTTCTTGATGTGCTGGATGATCGCGTTGTCGAGCTCGTCGCCGGCCACCCGGATGGACTGCGCCGTGACGATTCCGCCGAGGGAGATGACGGCGACCTCGGTGGTGCCGCCGCCGATGTCCACGACCATGTTGCCGGTGGCCTCGTGGACGGGCAGGCCCGAGCCGATGGCGGCGGCCATGGGCTCCTCGATGATGTGCACCTGTCGGGCGCCTGCCTGCGTGGACGCCTCGATGACGGCGCGGCGCTCTACTCCGGTGATGCCGGAGGGAACGCAGACCACGACGCGCGGACGGGCCAGGTAGCGGCGCTTGTGGATCTTGAGGATGAAGTACCGGAGCATACGCTCGGTGATCTCGAAGTCGGCGATGACGCCGTCCTTGAGGGGTCGTACGGCGACGATGTTGCCGGGCGTGCGCCCGATCATCTTCTTCGCCTCGGAGCCGACCGCCAGAATGCCGCCGGTGTTCGTGTTGATGGCGACCACGGACGGCTCGTTCAGGACGATCCCCCGGCCCCTCACGTACACCAGCGTGTTGGCGGTCCCGAGGTCGATCGCCATGTCACGGCCGATGAACGACATGTTGTTCCCCTTGTTCCCCATGAGGAGCGTCTGGCCTTCCAGTTGATAGCGGCTGCTGTCAGGTCGGCGAGTGGGTGTGGTGGGTGGAGGCCCCATCGTAGTGCCGGGAGTACGGACACCGCGCGACGGGACTCCGGCAAGCCCGCCGGAATGGATACCCGCCCCCTTAGTGGTGACGACGTGTCCTGCCCAGGCGTTCCCGCTCGTGCCCGGAAATACCGAAGGGCGACCGAAATTACTTCGGTCGCCCCAGGTCATGAGCGCTATTCGGCTGATGTTATGTCAGGGAAGCGTGCTCAGAGAGCGGGGAAGAAGAGCTTCAGCTCGCGCTCGGCGGACTCCTCCGAGTCCGAGGCGTGGATCAGGTTCTCCCGGGTGACGGTGCCGAAATCACCCCGGATGGAGCCGGGAGCCGCGGCGATCGGGTCAGTCGGTCCGGCCAGCTGGCGGACCCCCTCGATCACGCGTTCCCCTTCGACGACCAGGGCGACGACCGGACCGCCGGCCATGAAGCCCATGAGGGGCTCGTAGAACGGCTTGCCCTTGTGCTCCCCGTAGTGCGTCTCCAGGGTCTCCTGGTCCAGCGTGCGCAGCTCCAGTGCGGGAATGGTCCAGCCGGCCTTCCGCTCGATACGGCCGATGATCTCGCCGACCAGACCACGACGGACGGCGTCGGGCTTGAGCAGGACGAGGGTGCGCTGGGTCATGTTGCGGCTCCTTGCGGCATACGGGTGCGGTAGGACGAATCTACAGGTCCGTCGGGGTCCGTCCGGCGGGCGGGCCGGAGGGACCCGTCACGCAGCGTCAGGCTCCCCGGCTGCCCCGGACGCCTCCTGCGCGGCCGCCCAGCGCGCCTTGATCGTGTCGATCTTGCGGCCGTAGTGCACGGAGCACCACCACAGGCCGGCGAACACCGCGCCGAGGAAGAACATCGTCGGAACGACGAACCCGCTCGCGATCAGCCCGATCTGCAAGGCCCAGCCCAGCTGGACCGCCCCGGGGCGCGACAGCATGCCGCAGAGCAGCACCGACAGCAGCATCGTGACCCCGCACACCGTCCAGACCGTGGCCTGGGTCAGGTCGGGGTTCTTCATCGCCACCAGCCCCGCGAAGCCGATCACGAAGAACTCGCCGATCAGCGTGCTCGCACACAGCGTGCGCATCCTCAGCCCCTCTTCAGCAGCAGGCGGGCCTCGCCCACCGTGATCACGGAACCGGTCACCAGGACCCCGGCTCCTCCGTACTCGGCCTCTTCCTCCGCCAGGGTGATCGCCGCCTCCAGGGCGTCGTCCAGCCGCGGCTCCACCTGCACCCGGTCCCCGCCGAAGACCTCGACGGCGACGGCCGCCAGCTCGTCCGCGCCCAGCGAGCGGTGGCTGGAGTTCTCCGTCACCACCACCTCCGCGAAGATCGGCTCGAAGGCCTCCAGCACGCCGCGGACGTCCTTGCCCTCGCTCGCGGCCACGACCCCGATCAGCCGGCTGAAGCCGAACGACTCGGTGACCGCCTCCGCGGTGGCCGCCGCGCCCGCCGGGTTGTGCGCGGCGTCCAGGACCACCGTCGGACTGCGCCGCACGACCTCCATGCGGCCCGGCGAGGTCACCGAGGCGAAGGCCTTCCGCACGGTCTCCGGGTCCAGGACGCGCGCGTGCTCCTGGCCGATCCCGAAGAAGGCCTCGACCGCGGCCAGGGCGACCGCCGCGTTGTGCGCCATGTGGGCGCCGTACAGCGGCAGGAAGATGTCGTCGTACTCGCCGCCCACACCGCGCAGCGTCAGCTGCTGGCCGCCGACCGCGACCTCGCGGGAGACGACGCCGAACTCCATGCCCTCGCGGGCCACGGTCGCATCGACCTCCACGGCCTTCTTCAGCAGCACCTGCGCCGCGTCCACCGGCTGCTGCGCCAGGATCACGGTCGCGTCCTGCTTGATGACGCCGCCCTTCTCCTGGGCGATCTCGCCGGGCGTGGAGCCGAGCCGGTCGGTGTGGTCCAGGCTGATCGGGGTGATCACCGCGACGGAGGCGTCGATGACGTTGGTCGCGTCCCAGCTGCCGCCCATGCCGACCTCGACCACGGCCACGTCCACGGGGGCGTCCGCGAAGGCCGCGTAGGCCATTGCGGTGAGCACCTCGAAGAACGACAGCCGGAATTCCTGGGCGGCGTCGACCATCTCCACGTACGGCTTGATGTCCTGGTACGTCTCGACGAACCGCTCGGCGTCGATCGGCGCTCCGTCGAGGCTGATCCGCTCGGTGATCGACTGCACGTGGGGGCTGGTGTAGCGCCCGGTGCGCAGCTCGAAGGCGTTCAGCAGGCACTCGATCATGCGGGCCGTGCTCGTCTTGCCGTTGGTGCCGGTGACGTGGATGGAGGGGTACGCGCGCTGCGGCTCGCCCAGCACGTCCATCAGCGCCGCGATCCGCGACACCGACGGCTCCAGCTTGGTCTCGCCCCAGCGGGTGGCGAGCTCCTGCTCCACCTCCTGCAGCGCCTTCGCGACCTCCGGGTCGACGGGCCGGGCGGGTACCGGGTCCCCCTGGGGCGGCCCGGCCTGGGCGCGCAGGGTGCGGCTGCCGGCCTCGATCACCGCCAGGTCGGGGTCGCGGTCGGACTCTTCCGCCACGATCTGGTCGAACTCGTCGAAGGTACCGGCGAGGTCGTCGTTGTCGTCGTGGTCGTGGCTCTCGGGCTGCTGCTCACTCACAGGGCCAGTCTACGGACGGGGACCCCGTGGACTTTCGTCCCGGCCGTTTCCGGCCCCCCGACGGCGAGAGCGACCGGATCGTTATGCGGGTTCTGCTCGGGCGACGGGGGGCGAATGCCGCAGGCCGCCACGCGCACGACACCAGCCGCGGACGGCGCGGACGGCGTCAGCCGCGGACGGCGCGGACGGCGCGGACGGCCTCAGCCGCGGGGCAGCGTCGCGAGGACCTCGTAGGAGTCCTCCGTGCGCGTCGCGGTCAGGGTCCCGCCCAGGCTGCACACGCGCTCCGACATGCTCGCGGTGCCCGAGCCCGCCGAGACGGGGGCCCGGCCTGGGGTGCGGGCCGGCAGCGGGTTGCTCACGGCGATGCGCAGCTGCGGGCCGTCCGCCGCGACCCTCACGTCGACGGTCTCCCCGTGCGCATGCTTGGCGGCATTGGTCAGGCACTCCTGCACCACCCGGTAGACCGCCGCCTGCCGCAGCGGCGACAGCCCGTGCGCGTCCTCGTCCAGGGCGAGCCGGACCGGGGAACCGGCCCGCCCGCTCTCCTCGGCGAGCGTCGGCAGCCCGTCCACGCCCGGTGTCGAGGCGCGTTCGCCGCGCTGCACGATGATCTCGTTGAGCACCAGATGGGCCCGGCGCGCGGTCTCGGCCAGCTCCTCGAAGTCCTTGGCGTGCGTCGTCTCGCGCGCCCGCACCGACAGCACCTCGGAGCGCACCGTCAGCAGGGTCAGCTCCCGCCCGACGAAGTCGTGTACGTCGCGCGCGACGGAGTTCCGCTCCTGCTGGACGGCCTGCAGCACCGCGGACTCGGCCCGCCGGGCGGTGAGCTCCCCCACCAGGTCGTGCCGACAGGCCGCGATGCCCACCGCCGAGGCGAGCACTCCGATGGGCACGACCAGGCTGAGGAAGCCGCTGAGCGTCTGCCCCGGGGGCTCGGGCCAGCCCGGCACCGCGAACATGACCAGCGCGAAGCCGACGTAGCCGACGGTGGCGAGGATCCCGGCCCGGCGCCCGCGGTAGCGGCCGACCGAGTAGAGCGCGAACTGGACCAGGGTCAGCTCGTGCAGCCACCCGATGAAGAGCAGCGCCGCGAGGTACGAGATCCAGGGCAGCCGGCGGCGCACCAGCAGGCTCGCGCAGCCCAGGGCGAGCACGACGGCGGCGGCGAGCCCGCTCAGCGAGTTGTCGGCGGCGGCCAGGCCGGGCAGGTCGAGCGCCATCAGGCCGAGGCAGCCCAGCGCGATCAGCACGTCCAGCGCCCGCGGCGAACCGGCCCAGCCGTCGTTGAGCCGGCGGCCGGAGGCCACCCACCGGTGGAGGGCCGGGACGACGGGCTTGACGCGCATGCCCTCCATCATCCGTGGTCAGCGCGTTGGATCCGGATCAGCCGGGACCCGAAAGGGAGTGACGTAGGGCACTTCGGACAGAGCGGATGTCCCGGCCCCTCGCGACTGTGCGCCGCCGCCCGGGGCCCCGGCCCCGGCGTCCGGGGCGGGGGCGGGCTGCGGGCGTCCTGGGGGCCGTTCGGCGACCGCCCTCTGTGACGCCGGGCCTCCGACGGGGAAGGCATAGGGCGAAAGCCCCCGCGTCGACCGACGGTGCGGGGGCCTTCGCGTGCCTACGGGCGCCTACGCGGCCGGCAGTGCGTCCAGCTGGGCCTGGATCCGGGCGATGTCCGCCTCGGCCTTGGCCAGGCGGCCCTTGATCTTGTCCACGACGTTGTCGGGGGCCTTGGCGATGAACGCCTCGTTCCCGAGCTTCGCCTCGGCCTGCTGCTTCTCCTTCTCGGCGGCGCCGAGGTCCTTGGAGAGGCGCTTGCGCTCGGCGGCGATGTCGATGGTGCCCGACAGGTCGAGCGCGACCGTGGCGCCGGCGACCGGGAGGGTCGCGGTGGCACTGAAGGAGTCACCCTCCGGCTGCAGACGCAGCAGCTGGCGGATGGCGGCCTCGTGCGCGGCCAGCGGCGTACCGGTGAGGTCCAGGCGCGCCGGGACCTTCTGGCCGTCCTGCAGTCCCTGGTCCTTGCGGAACCGGCGGACCTCGGTGACGACGGTCCGGACGCTCTCGATCTCGGCCTCGGCGGCCTCGTCGCGGAAGCCGCTGTCCTTCGGCCACTCGGCGACGACGAGCGACTCACGCCCGGTCAGCGTGGTCCACAGCGTCTCGGTGACGAAGGGGACCACCGGGTGCAGCAGGCGCAGCATGACGTCGATGACCTCGCCCAGCACCCGGCCGGAGACCTTCGCCTGCTCGCCGCCCGCGAAGAACGTCGTCTTCGACAGCTCGACGTACCAGTCGAAGACCTCGTCCCACGCGAAGTGGTAGAGGGAGTCCGACAGCTTGGAGAACTGGTAGTCGTCGTAGAACGCGTCGACCTCGGCCACGGTCTTGTTGAGGCGCGACAGGATCCAGCGGTCGGTCGCCGACATCTGCCCGGCCGCCGGCAGTTCGCCCTCGATCGTGGCGCCGTTCATCAGCGCGAAGCGCGTGGCGTTCCAGATCTTGTTGGCGAACTTGCTCGAGGCCTGGACCCAGTCCTCGCCGATCGGGACGTCGACGCCCGGGTTGGCGCCGCGGGCCAGGGTGAAGCGGACGGCGTCGGAACCGTACTTGTCCATCCAGTCCAGCGGGTTGACCGCGTTGCCGAAGGACTTCGACATCTTCTTGCCGCGCTCGTCACGGACCATGCCGTGCAGGGCGATGGTGTGGAACGGCGGGGTGCCGTCCATCGCGTACAGGCCGAACATCATCATCCGGGCGACCCAGAAGAAGAGGATGTCGTAGCCGGTGACCAGGACGGAGTTCGGGTAGAACTTCGCCAGGCTGTCGGTCTGCCGCGGCCAGCCGAGCGTGGAGAAGGGCCACAGGCCCGAGGAGAACCACGTGTCGAGGACGTCGGTGTCCTGGGTCCAGCCCTCGCCCGCGGGCGGCTCCTCGTCCGGTCCGACGCAGACGACCTCGCCGTTCGGGCCGTACCAGACGGGAATGCGGTGGCCCCACCACAGCTGGCGCGAGATGCACCAGTCGTGGAGGTTGTCGACCCAGTCGAAGTACCGCTTCTCCATCTCCTGCGGGTGGATCTTGACTCGGCCGTCGCGGACCGCGTCACCGGCGGCCTTTGCGAGCGGGCCGACCTTGACCCACCACTGCATGGACAGGCGCGGCTCGATGGTGGTCTTGCAGCGCGAGCAGTGGCCGACGGAGTGGGTGTACGGGCGCTTCTCGGCGACGATCCGGCCGTCGGCGCGCAGCGCGGCGACGATGGCGGAGCGGGCCTCCAGCCGGTCCAGGCCCTGGAAGGGGCCGTGGGCCGTGATGATGGCGTGCTCGTCCATGACGGCGAGGTTCGGCAGGTTGTGGCGCTGGCCGATCTCGAAGTCGTTCGGGTCGTGCGCCGGGGTCACCTTGACGGCGCCGGTGCCGAACTCCGGGTCGACGTGCTCGTCCGCGACGACCGGGATGCGGCGGCCGGTCAGCGGCAGCTCGATCTCGGTGCCGACGAGGTGCTTGTAGCGCTCGTCCTCCGGGTGGACGGCGACGGCGGTGTCGCCGAGCATCGTCTCGGCGCGGGTGGTCGCGACGACGATGGACGCGTCACCCTCGCCGTAGCGGATCGAGACGAGTTCGCCGTCGTCGTCCTGGTACTCGACCTCGATGTCGGAGATCGCGGTGAGGCAGCGCGGGCACCAGTTGATGATGCGCTCGGCGCGGTAGATCAGCTCGTCGTCGTAGAGCTTCTTGAAGATGGTCTGGACGGCCTCGGAGAGCCCCTCGTCCATGGTGAAGCGCTCGCGCGACCAGTCGACGCCGTCGCCGAGGCGGCGCATCTGGCCGGAGATCTGCCCGCCGGACTCGCCCTTCCACTGCCAGACGCGCTCGACGAAGGCCTCACGGCCCAGGTCGTGGCGGGACTTGCCCTCCTTGCCGAGCTCGCGCTCGACGACGTTCTGGGTGGCGATGCCGGCGTGGTCCATGCCGGGCTGCCACAGCGTCTCGAAGCCCTGCATGCGCTTGCGGCGGGTCAGGGCGTCGATCAGCGTGTGCTCGAACGCGTGGCCCAGGTGGAGCGAGCCGGTGACGTTCGGCGGCGGGATGACGATGGTGTACGGCGGCTTCTCGCTCTTCGCGTCGGCCTCGAAGTACCCACGCTCTACCCAGCGCTCGTAGAGCTTCCCCTCTACCTCGGCCGGCGTGTACGCGGTCGGCAATTCGGAGTTGGGGCTGCTGGGTGTCTGCGTGTTCTCGGTCACGGGCCACAGTTTAAGGCCGTAACAGCTCAGTCATGAAACCAGTAATGAGGGGGCCCGCCGCCCCGGGCGCCTTCGGCTTCCGCCAGGATGTGTGGGACGTATAAGCAACCTCATTGGGGGACGCGGGATGAGCTACAACCAGCCAGGGCCCTACGGCCAGCAGCCGCAGCAGCCCGGACCGTACGGCCAGCAGCCGGGCCCGTACGGCCAGCAGCCCCCGCCGCCGGGCCCGTACGGCCAGCCCGCCCCCCAGCCCGGTTACGGCTACCCGCAGCAGCCGGGTGTCCCTCCGCAGGGCTACCCGCAGCAGCCTCCGACGCCGGCGTACGGCTACCCGCAGCAGCCTCCGTACGGTGGGCAGCCGCCGAAGAAGTCCAAGGCCGGCGTCATCATCGGCGTGGTCGTGGCGGTCGCGGTCATCGCGGGCGGCGGCTGGTACCTCCTGGGCGGCGGCGCGGGCAGCGTGTCCGACGACACCAAGGGCTACAAGCTCGCCTTCCCCGCCTCGGTCGACAGCTACCAGAAGGCTCCGGACACCGCCGGCGCTCCCGCGGCGGACGCCCCGGTCACGGGCGAGGGCAAGACCAAGGCCGAGGCACTGGGCGTGCAGAACGCCCACAGCTCGACCGCCAAGTACCAGGTCGGTACGGACGGGAAGGGCAAGCAGCTCGCGGCAAACGGCCTGTGGGGCGACATCGCCGACCCGGAGAAGGCGGTCGACGGCTACTACGCCGGCATCGGCCAGAACAACAAGGAGACCGAGAAGCTAGGCTTCAAGTACGAACTGGTCGGCACCCCGAAGGCATTCACTCCGGACGGGTTCAAGGGCGCCGTCATGAAGTGCGCCAACATCAAGATGATCAGTGTCAAGCCCGCCACCGGCAAGACGCCCAAGGACATGGAGATCCCCTCGTGCGCCTGGGGAGACCACTCGACGCTGGTCGGCATCAACGCCGCCGACCCGGCCGCCCTGGTGCTCGGCGGCAGCAGCGGCACTCTCGACGAGGTGGCGGCGCTGACGGCGAAGCTCTACAACACCTCGCGCACCAAGGCCTGATAGGGCAAGGGCCCAGCACTCAAGCTGGGCCCTTGGGTCATGAACGTCAGTCACGCGCCGCCTGGTAGCACGCCTCACGGCTGTCGTCGTACTTCACACCCAGCTGAAGCATCCGGGCGAAACAGCCTTGCTCGCCGATGAAACCCCCCTCGCCGAGATCGCATGCGCCGATGACGCCGGATCCCACGTTGTAACCCAGGTTCCGCATGTAGTTCTGGCAGTCCCCCGACGTGGCCTGTGCAGGCGACGCCACGAGCACAGGCAGCGCACCCGCCATTGCCACCGCTGCCGCCATCCCGATGATCCGTCGCGTCTTGCTCATGCACCTACTCCTTGCGGGTTGATTCCTACCAACGGGTAGTCAACTCGCTTCAGAGCAGGGGCTCAACGCACATTCGAACCTATGGCCGACCTTTCCGTCTTCTTGGCTGATCTCCACACGCCAGGAGGG
>NZ_JBSGZI010000042.1:0-61770 GCF_053610945.1 Streptomyces sp. NPDC054849 | reverse complement strand
GGCCTTCCGTGCGGGGCCCGGCGGAGACGGAAAAACCGGTGGGCGCCCGCCCCCCGCAGGGGTCCGGCGCCCACCGTAAACGTTTCTGCTGGTCTGGAGCGTGACTCAGATGTCCTCGTGCGCCACGGCGCGACGGGCATCCGCGTCCAGCACGCCCCAGTTGATCAGCTGCTCGGTCAGGACCGAGGGGGACTGGTCGTAGATGACGGCCAGGGTGCGCAGGTCGTCCTGGCGGATCGACAGCACCTTGCCGTTGTAGTCGCCGCGCTGGCTCTGGATCGTCGCCGCGTAACGCTGCAGCGGGCCGGCCTTCTCGGCCGGGACGCCCGCCAGGCGCTCCAGGTCGAGACGCAGCTTCGGCGGCGGCTCGGCGGCCCCGCCGGGAGTCGTGCCCGGCAGCAGTTCCTGCACCGGCACCCCGTAGAAGTCCGCCAGCTCGGCAAGGCGCTGGACGGTCACGGCGCGGTCCCCGCGCTCGTAGGAACCGACCACCACGGCCTTCCAACGGCCCTGGGACTTCTCCTCGACACCGTGGAGGGAGAGGCCCTGCTGGGTGCGGATGGCGCGGAGCTTGGCCCCGAGCTGTTTGGCGTATTCGCTGGACATAACGCTCCCGGACGCTGTGACGCTGTGACTACATGAACACTGCGACTACATACCTTCATGCGGCTCCGCCGCGCGGCTGGTAACTCACTGTGAGGTTACGCAGCGTTACTTGGATGCGTCAAGCCGAACGGTCTCCTACGCCCCCTCGAGAGCGGCCCCGGCAGCCCCTGGAAAGCCTCCGCGCACCGGGCCGGTGCAGAGCCACCGCCGCCGCCCTGGTACCGTGGCAGACGTACATCAGACGTCCTTTAAGGTCCGTCCCGTGAGGCGGAGAAGGAGGTCCTTTTCATGGACACCCAGCAGCACACCGATTCCATGCGTCCCGTGCTCGAAGCACAGGACATCGCGCGGGTCCTGACCCGCATCGCCCACGAGATCGTCGAACGCGCCAAGGGTGCCGACGACGTGGTGCTCCTCGGCATCCCCACCCGCGGCGTCTACCTCGCCCGCCGGCTGGCCGCCAAGCTCGAAGAGATCACCGGTGCGAAGATCCCGGTCGGTTCGCTCGACATCACCATGTACCGCGACGACCTGCGGATGAAGCCCGCCCGCGCGATCGGCCGCACCGAGATCCCCGGCGACGACCTCGACGGCCGCCTCGTCGTCCTCGTCGACGACGTGCTCTTCTCCGGCCGCACGATCCGCGCCGCGCTCGACGCCCTCGGCGACCTCGGCCGCCCCCGCGCCGTGCAGCTCGCGGTCCTCGTCGACCGCGGACACCGCGAACTGCCGATCCGCGCCGACTACGTCGGCAAGAACCTCCCCACGTCGCTGCGGGAGACGGTCAAGGTCCAGCTCCAGGAGGAGGACGGCCGTGACGCCGTGCTGCTCGGCCAGCGGACCGCCCAGGCAGCCGGGCAGTAGCCCGTCCGGGTGACGGACCCCCACGGGGTCCGCGCCGCAGCCTGCCCTGCCCGCTCGCACCTCCGCCCGTCAGGCCGCCCGCCTGCCCTCACGACCCACGGAGCCATCCAGATGAAGCGCCACCTCATCTCGGCCGCCGATCTCACGCGCGACGACGCCGTCCTGATCCTCGACACCGCCGAGGAGATGGCCCGCGTCGCGGACCGGCCGATCAAGAAGCTGCCCACCCTGCGCGGCCTCACCGTCGTCAACCTCTTCTTCGAGGACTCGACCCGCACCCGGATCTCCTTCGAGGCGGCCGCCAAGCGGCTCTCCGCCGACGTCATCAACTTCTCCGCCAAGGGTTCCTCCGTTTCCAAGGGCGAATCCCTGAAGGACACCGCGCTGACGCTGGAGGCCATGGGCGCCGACGCGGTCGTCATCCGCCACCACGCCTCCGGCGCCCCCTACCGGCTCGCGACCTCCGGCTGGATCGACTCGGCCGTCGTCAACGCCGGCGACGGCACCCACGAGCACCCCACCCAGGCCCTGCTGGACGCCTTCACCATGCGCCGCCGTCTGGTCGGCCGCGACGCCGGCCTCGGCAAGGACCTGTCGGGCCGCCGGATCACCATCGTCGGCGACATCCTGCACAGCCGGGTGGCCCGCTCCAACGTCCACCTGCTGCACACCCTCGGCGCCGAGGTCACCCTCGTGGCCCCGCCCACCCTGGTCCCGATCGGCGTCGAGACCTGGCCGTGCGAGGTCTCGTACAACCTCGACGAGGTGCTGCCGAAGTCCGATGCGGTGATGATGCTGCGTGTGCAGCGCGAACGCATGAACGCCGCCTTCTTCCCGACCGAGCGCGAGTACTCCCGCCGGTACGGGCTCGACGGCGACCGCATGGCGAGGATGCCCGAGCACGCCATCGTGATGCACCCCGGCCCGATGAACCGCGGCATGGAGATCACCGCCCAGGTCGCCGACTCCGACCGCTGCACGGCCGTCGAGCAGGTCGCCAACGGCGTCTCCACCCGGATGGCCGTCCTGTACCTGCTGCTCGGAGGCTCCGAGCCCGCCGTCACCACCACCCCCGCCGCCACGCGTACCGAGGAGAGCAAGTAAAGATGAGCAAGATCCTGATCCGTGGCGCGAAGGTACTCGGTGGCGAGGCGCAGGACGTCCTGATCGACGGCGAGACCATCGCCGAGGTCGGCCTGGGCCTGTCCGCCGAGGGCGCGACCGTCATCGAGGCCGAGGGCCAGGTCCTCCTCCCCGGCCTCGTCGACCTGCACACCCACCTGCGCGAGCCCGGCCGTGAGGACAGCGAGACCGTCCTCACCGGCACCCGCGCCGCCGCATCCGGCGGCTACACCGCCGTCTTCGCCATGGCGAACACCTTCCCGGTCGCCGACACCGCCGGCGTCGTCGAGCAGGTCTGGCGCCTGGGCAAGGAGTCCGGCTACTGCGACGTGCAGCCCATCGGCGCCGTCACCGTCGGCCTGGAGGGCAAGCAGCTCTCCGAGCTGGGCGCCATGCACGAGTCCGCCGCCCGCGTCACGGTCTTCTCCGACGACGGCAAGTGCGTCGACGACGCAGTGATCATGCGCCGCGCCCTGGAGTACGTGAAGGCCTTCGGCGGCGTCGTCGCCCAGCACGCCCAGGAGCCCCGCCTCACCGAGGGCGCCCAGATGAACGAGGGCGTCGTCTCCGCCGAGCTCGGTCTCGGCGGCTGGCCGGCCGTCGCCGAGGAGTCGATCATCGCCCGCGACGTCCTGCTCGCCGAGCACGTCGGCTCCCGCGTGCACATCTGCCACCTCTCCACCGCCGGCTCCGTCGAGATCGTCCGCTGGGCCAAGTCCCGCGGCATCGACGTCACCGCCGAGGTCACCCCGCACCACCTCCTCCTCACCGACGAGCTCGTCCGCTCGTACAACGCGGTCTACAAGGTCAACCCGCCGCTGCGCACCGAGCGCGACGTGCTGGCCCTGCGCGAGGCGCTCGCCGACGGCACGATCGACATCGTCGCCACCGACCACGCCCCGCACCCGCACGAGGACAAGGACTGCGAGTGGGCCGCCGCCGCCATGGGCATGGTCGGCCTGGAGACCGCGCTCTCCGTCGTCCAGCAGACGATGGTGGAGACCGGACTGCTCGACTGGGCGGGCGTCGCCGAGCGGATGTCCTTCGCTCCCGCGCGCATCGGCGGCCTGGAGAACCACGGCCGTCCCGTCTCGGCAGGTGAACCCGCGAACCTGACCTTGGTCGATACCTCGTACCGTGGTGTCGTGGACCCCGCACACTTCGCCTCCCGCAGCCGCAACACGCCTTACGAGGGCCGTGAGCTGCCGGGACGCGTCACTCATACCTTCCTGCGGGGCCGGGCAACGGTCGTGGACGGGAAACTGGCGTGACACCTGCAGTAATCCAACTGGCCGCCGAGGCCGCCGAACGACAGTCGGCGGAGGTGACCAGCGTCGGCGCCCGCATCGCATGGGTGATCGGCCTGGCCGTCTTCATCGCGTTCGTGTACTGGCTGATGCGGCAGGGCTGGAAATGGCGCGGCGCTCTGCAGAGCGATCTGCCGGAGCTGCCCGCCGCCCCCGACGGTCTCCCCGCCCACCGGCTGGCCCTGACCGGGCGGTACCACGGGTCCACCACCGCCGGGCAGTGGCTCGACCGGATCGTCGCCCACGGTCTGGGGGTCCGCAGCCGGGTGGAACTCACCCTGACCGACGCGGGCCTCGACGTGGTCCGACCGGGGGCCACCGACTTCTTCGTACCGGCCGCGCAGCTGCGCGGCGCCCGCCTCGACAAGGGGATCGCGGGCAAGGTACTCACCGAGGGCGGTCTGCTCGTCGTCACATGGGCGCACGGCGACAAGCTGATCGACTCCGGATTCCGCTCCGACCGCGCGGCCGAGCACGCCGCCTGGGTCGAGGCCATCAACCTCATGAACTCATCCATCACGACGGAAGGCGCCGAACGATGACGACCTCCACCAGGGGAGCAGCCAAAGCTCCCGCCGTACTCGTCCTGGAGGACGGTCGGATCTTCCGCGGCCGCGCCTACGGCGCTGTGGGGGAGACCTTCGGCGAGGCCGTGTTCTCCACCGGCATGACCGGCTACCAGGAGACCCTCACCGACCCGTCGTACCACCGGCAGGTCGTCGTGATGACCGCCCCGCACGTGGGCAACACCGGCGTCAACGACGAGGACCCCGAGTCCTCCCGCATCTGGGTGGCCGGCTACGTCGTGCGCGACCCCGCCCGCGTGCCCTCCAACTGGCGCTCGCAGCGCTCGCTGGACGAGGAACTGGTCAAGCAGGGCGTCGTCGGGATCTCCGGCATCGACACCCGCGCCCTGACCCGCCACCTGCGCGAGCGCGGCGCCATGCGCGTCGGCATCTTCTCCGGCGACGCCTGGACGGGCATCCGCGACGAGGCCCTGCTGGCCAAGGTCCGGTCCCAGCCCCAGATGAAGGGCGCGAACCTCTCCGCCGAGGTCGCCACCAAGGAGGCGTACGTCGTCCCCGCGATCGGCGAGAAGCGCTTCACCGTCGCCGCCGTCGACCTCGGCATCAAGGGCATGACCCCGCACCGGATGGCCGAGCGCGGCATCGAGGTGCACGTGCTGCCCGCCACCGCCACGGTCGAGGACGTGTACGCGGTCGGGCCGGACGGCGTGTTCTTCTCCAACGGCCCGGGCGACCCGGCCACCGCCGACGGTCCCGTCGCCGTCATGCAGGGCGTGCTGGAGCGCAAGACCCCGCTCTTCGGCATCTGCTTCGGCAACCAGATCCTCGGCCGCGCGCTCGGCTTCGGCACCTACAAGCTGAAGTACGGCCACCGCGGCATCAACCAGCCGGTGCAGGACCGCACCACCGGCAAGGTCGAGGTCACCGCGCACAACCACGGCTTCGCCGTCGACGCGCCCCTCGACAAGGTCTCGGAGACCGCCTACGGCCGCGCCGAGGTCTCCCACGTCTGCCTGAACGACCAGGTCGTCGAAGGCCTCCAGCTGCTCGACCAGCCGGCCTTCAGCGTCCAGTACCACCCCGAGGCGGCTGCCGGCCCGCACGACGCCGCGTACCTCTTCGACCGCTTCGTATCCCTGATGGAGGCCGAGCGTGCCTAAGCGCACCGATATCCAGTCCGTCCTGGTCATCGGCTCCGGCCCGATCGTCATCGGACAGGCCGCCGAGTTCGACTACTCCGGCACCCAGGCCTGCCGCATCCTCAAGGCCGAGGGCCTGCGGGTCATCCTGGTCAACTCCAACCCCGCGACGATCATGACCGACCCGGAGATCGCCGACGCCACGTACGTCGAGCCGATCACCCCCGAGTTCGTCGAGAAGATCATCGCGAAGGAGCGCCCCGACGCGCTGCTCCCGACCCTCGGCGGCCAGACCGCGCTGAACACCGCCATCTCCATGCACGAGCAGGGTGTGCTGGAGAAGTACGGCGTCGAGCTGATCGGGGCCAACGTCGAGGCGATCAACAAGGGCGAGGACCGCGACCTCTTCAAGGGCGTCGTCGAGGCCGTCAAGGCCAAGATCGGTTACGGCGAGTCCGCCCGCTCGGTCATCTGCCACTCGATGGACGACGTCCTCAAGGGCGTCGAGACGCTCGGCGGCTACCCCGTCGTCGTCCGCCCCTCCTTCACGATGGGCGGCGCCGGCTCAGGCTTCGCCCACGACGAGGAGGAGCTGCGCCGCATCGCCGGCCAGGGCCTCACGCTCTCCCCGACCACCGAGGTGCTCCTGGAGGAGTCCATCCTCGGCTGGAAGGAGTACGAGCTGGAGCTGATGCGCGACACCAAGGACAACGTGGTCGTCGTCTGCTCCATCGAGAACTTCGACCCCATGGGCGTCCACACCGGTGACTCGATCACCGTCGCCCCGGCGATGACGCTGACCGACCGCGAGTACCAGCGGCTGCGCGACATCGGCATCGCGATCATCCGCGAGGTCGGCGTCGACACCGGCGGCTGCAACATCCAGTTCGCCATCGACCCCGCCGACGGCCGCGTCATCGTCATCGAGATGAACCCGCGCGTCTCGCGCTCCTCGGCGCTCGCGTCGAAGGCCACCGGCTTCCCGATCGCCAAGATCGCCGCCAAGCTGGCCATCGGCTACACGCTCGACGAGGTCCCCAACGACATCACCGAGAAGACGCCGGCCTCCTTCGAGCCGTCCCTCGACTACGTCGTCGTCAAGGCCCCGCGCTTCGCCTTCGAGAAGTTCCCGCTCGCCGACGCCACCCTCACCACCACCATGAAGTCGGTGGGCGAGGCCATGGCGATCGGCCGCAACTTCACCGAGGCCCTCCAGAAGGCCCTGCGCTCGCTGGAGAAGAAGGGCTCGCAGTTCACCTTCGTCGGTGAGCCCGGCGACAAGGACGAGCTGCTGCGCACCGCGGTCCGCCCGACCGACGGCCGCATCAACACCGTCATGCAGGCCATCCGCGCCGGCGCCACCCAGGAGGAGGTCTTCGAGTTCACGAAGATCGACCCCTGGTTCGTCGACCAGCTCTTCCTCATCAAGGAGATCGCGGACGACCTGATCGCAGCCGACAAGCTCTACCCCGAGCTGCTCGCCGAGGCCAAGCGCCACGGCTTCTCCGACGCGCAGATCGCCGAGATCCGCGGCCTGCGCGAGGACGTCGTCCGCGAGGTCCGGCACGCGCTGGGAGTCCGCCCGGTCTACAAGACGGTCGACACCTGCGCCGCCGAATTCGCCGCCAAGACCCCGTACTTCTACTCCTCCTACGACGAGGAGAGCGAGGTCGCACCCCGCGAGAAGCCCGCGGTCATCATCCTGGGCTCCGGCCCGAACCGCATCGGCCAGGGCATCGAGTTCGACTACTCCTGCGTCCACGCCTCCTTCGCGCTCAGCGACGCCGGCTACGAGACCGTGATGGTCAACTGCAACCCGGAGACCGTCTCCACCGACTACGACACCTCCGACCGCCTGTACTTCGAGCCGCTGACGCTCGAGGACGTGCTGGAGATCGTCCACGCCGAGTCGCTGGCCGGCCCCATCGCCGGTGTCATCGTCCAGCTCGGCGGCCAGACCCCCCTGGGCCTCGCGCAGGCGCTCAAGGACAACGGCGTGCCCGTCGTCGGCACCTCGCCCGAGGCCATCCACGCCGCAGAGGACCGCGGCGCCTTCGGCCAGGTCCTCGCCGAGGCCGGCCTGCCGGCCCCCAAGCACGGCACGGCCACCACCTTCCCGGGTGCGAAGGCCATCGCCGACGAGATCGGCTACCCGGTCCTCGTCCGCCCGTCGTACGTGCTCGGCGGCCGCGGCATGGAGATCGTCTACGACGAGGCCCGCCTCGAGTCGTACATCTCCGAGTCCACCGAGATCTCCCCGACCCGCCCCGTGCTGGTCGACCGCTTCCTCGACGACGCGATCGAGATCGACGTCGACGCCCTCTACGACGGCACCGAGCTCTACCTCGGCGGCGTCATGGAGCACATCGAGGAAGCCGGCATCCACTCCGGCGACTCGGCCTGCGCCCTGCCCCCGATCACCCTCGGCGGCTACGACATCAAGCGCCTGCGCGCCTCCACCGAGGCCATCGCCAAGGGCGTGGGCGTCCGCGGCCTGATCAACATCCAGTTCGCGATGGCGGGCG
Source organism: Streptomyces sp. NPDC054849 (assembly GCF_053610945.1). NCBI lineage: Bacteria > Bacillati > Actinomycetota > Actinomycetes > Kitasatosporales > Streptomycetaceae > Streptomyces > Streptomyces sp. NPDC054849. The sequence continues at coordinate 53,680 of NZ_JBSGZI010000042.1, read as the reverse complement.
ACATCCTCTACGTCCTGGAGGCCAACCCGCGCGCCTCCCGGACCGTCCCCTTCACCTCGAAGGCGACCGCCGTCCCGCTCGCGAAGGCCGCCGCGCGCATCTCGCTCGGCACCACCATCGCCGAGCTGCGCGCCGAGGGCCTGCTGCCGAAGACCGGCGACGGCGGCACCCTGCCGATCGACGCGCCGATCTCCGTCAAGGAGGCCGTCATGCCGTGGTCGCGCTTCCGCGACATCCACGGCCGCGGCGTGGACACCGTCCTCGGCCCGGAGATGCGTTCCACCGGCGAGGTCATGGGCATCGACGCCGTCTTCGGCACCGCCTACGCCAAGTCGCAGGCCGGCGCCTACGGCCCGCTGCCCACGAAGGGCCGCGCGTTCATCTCCGTCGCCAACCGCGACAAGCGCTCGATGATCTTCCCGGCGCGCGAGCTGGTCGCCCACGGCTTCGAGCTGATGGCCACCTCCGGCACCGCCGAGGTGCTGCGCCGCAACGGCATCAACGCCACCGTGGTGCGCAAGCTCAGCGAGGGCGAGGGTCCGAACGGTGAGAAGACCATCGTCCAGCTGATCCACGACGGTCAGGTCGACCTGATCGTCAACACCCCGTACGGCACCGGCGGCCGCCTCGACGGCTACGAGATCCGCACGGCGGCCGTGGCGCGCAGCGTCCCGTGCCTGACCACGGTCCAGGCGCTCGCCGCGGCCGTCCAGGGCATCGACGCGCTCAACCGCGGCGACGTGGGCGTCCGCTCCCTCCAGGAGCACGCGGAGCACCTGACCGCGGCCCGCGACTAAGCAGCCCGTACAGCCCGGACAGGGGGAGGGGGACACCGGTTTCACGACGGGTGTCCCCCTCCTCACGAGCGCAGAGGGATCTTCTCGACGATGTACAAAATCTTCTTCAACCTGGTCTTCAAGCGGATGGACCCGGAGCAGGCCCACTACATGGCCTTCCGCTGGATCCGCCTCGCGGCCCGTACGCCCGTGCTGCGCACCTTCCTCGCGGCCTGGCTCGCCCCGCGCCACAAGGAGCTCCGCACGCAGGCCCTGGGCCTGCGCATGCACGGCCCCTTCGGGCTCGCCGCGGGCTTCGACAAGAACGCCGTCGCCATCGACGGGATGTCGATGCTGGGCTTCGACCACATCGAGATCGGCACGGTCACGGCGCAGGCGCAGCCCGGCAACCCCAAAAAGCGGCTCTTCCGGCTCGTGCCGGATCGCGCGCTGATCAACCGGATGGGCTTCAACAACGAGGGCTCTGCCGCCGTCGCGGACCGTCTGGCCGCCCGCCGCCCGGTCTTCAGGACGGTCGTCGGCGTCAACATCGGCAAGACGAAGGCCGTGCCGGAGGAGGAGGCGGTGGGCGACTACGTCGCCTCCACCGAGCGCCTCGCCCGCCACGCCGACTACCTCGTCGTGAACGTCTCCTCCCCGAACACCCCCGGCCTGCGCAACCTCCAGGCCACCGAGTCGCTGCGCCCGCTGCTGACGGCCGTACGGGAGGCCGCGGACCGGACGGTCACCGACCGCCGCGTGCCGCTGCTGGTCAAGATCGCGCCCGACCTCGCGGACGAGGACGTCGACGCGGTCGCGGACCTGGCCCTGGAGCTGGGCCTGGACGGCATCATCGCGACGAACACCACCATCGCGCGGGAGGGGCTGGGCCTGAAGTCCTCCCCGGACCTGGTCAAGGAGACCGGCGGGCTCTCCGGCGCCCCCGTCAAGGAGCGCTCGCTGGAGGTCCTGCGCCGCCTGTACGCCCGTGTGGGGGACCGGCTGGTCCTGGTCGGGGTCGGCGGCATCGAGAACGCCGAGGACGCCTGGCAGCGGATCCTGGCCGGGGCCACGCTGATCCAGGGCTACAGCGCCTTCATCTACGAAGGCCCGTTCTACGCCCGCGCCATCCACAAGGGCCTGGCGGCGCGCCTGGCCGTCAGCCCGTACGCGACGCTCGCCGATGCGGTGGGCGCCGAGACCCGAAAGGCCGCACTGTGACCGCCCACCCGTCGCCCGACCACCGCCCCTCAGCGACGCCCTCCGGGCGGCCCCTTCCCTTCGGCACCCGCCTCCGCGAGGCGATGGACTCCCGCGGCCCGCTGTGCGTGGGCATCGACCCGCACGCCGCCCTGCTGGCGCAGTGGGGCCTCCGGGACGACATCGCCGGCCTGGAGCGGTTCTCCCGCACGGTCGTGGAGGCGCTCGCCGGGTCGGTGGCGGTCTTCAAGCCGCAGGCCGCCTTCTTCGAGCGGTTCGGCTCCAAGGGCGTCGCCGTCCTGGAGCAGACCGTCGCGGACGCCCGGGCCGCCGGGACCCTGGTCCTCATGGACGCCAAGCGGGGCGACATCGGATCGACGATGGCGGCCTACGCCTCGGCCTTCCTGGACCCGTCCTCGCCGCTGTTCTCGGACGCGCTGACGGTCTCCCCGTACCTGGGCTACGGCTCGCTGAAGCCGGCCGTGGACCTGGCCCGGGAGTCGGGCGCGGGCCTGTTCGTCCTGGCCCTGACCTCGAACCCGGAGGGCGCGGAGGTCCAGCGGGCGGTCCGGGAGGACGGCCGCACCATCGGCGCGACCATGCTGGCGCACCTGGCGGCGGAGAACGCGGACGCCTCCCCGATGGGGTCCTTCGGCGCGGTGGTCGGCGCCACCCTGGGCGACCTGTCCTCCTTCGACCTGGACATCAACGGGCCGCTGCTGGCCCCCGGCATCGGCGCGCAGGGCGCGACGGCGGCGGACCTGCCGACCGTGTTCGGCAAGGCCGTGCGCAATGTCGTCCCGAACGTCTCGCGGGGCGTCCTGCGGCACGGTCCGGACATGGCGGCCCTGCGCGACTCGGCGCGCCGGTTCGCCGACGAGATCCGCGAGGCCGTCTCCGCGTAGCCGGTCACCTGCGAGGTCCCGTCCGCACCTGCCCGGCGCGGCGTCTCGCACTCCTTGACGAAATTCGAACGTCCTTCCTCGGACAAAACAGGGGTATTTTGTCTGTGATGTACGGTTCAGTGGAGGCTGACCAGGACTTTTCGTTCGTTCTCGCTGACTGGAGCGGTGATGGCCGCTAGTCTCCGAGCAGAGTGAACGAGCAGCGAGCGATTTTCATCGCTGTTCGGGGGCTCGCCTGGTGTGGTGCCCTTGGGTTCCCCACCGGTCCGTATCCGACAGTTCGACATCCGAGGTGACGTAGGCGTGGCTCTTCCGCCCCTTACCCCTGAACAGCGCGCAGCCGCGCTCGAAAAGGCCGCCGCGGCTCGCCGGGAGCGGGCCGAGGTGAAGAATCGACTCAAGCACTCCGGCGCCTCGCTCCAAGAGGTCATCAAGACGGGCCAGGAGAACGACGTCATCGGCAAGATGAAGGTCTCCGCCCTGCTGGAGTCTCTGCCTGGCGTGGGCAAGGTGCGCGCCAAGCAGATCATGGAGCGTCTCGGCATCTCCGAGTCCCGGCGTGTCCGAGGTCTCGGTTCCAACCAGATCGCCTCTCTGGAGCGCGAGTTCGGCAGCACCGGCGCCTGAGGCGTCGACTGAAGTTCTCCCGGCGTTCTCAGGCAGTCCTGAGAACCTGGATAATCGCTCTATGGCAGCAGAGGTTCGTCCGCGGCTGACCGTGCTCTCCGGCCCCTCAGGGGTCGGCAAGAGCACGGTCGTCGCGCATATGCGCAAGGTTCACCCCGAGGTATGGCTCTCGGTGTCGGCCACCACCCGCAAGCCGCGGCCCGGTGAGCGACACGGAGTCCACTACTTCTTCGTCAATGACGACGAGTTCGACAAGCTGATCGCCAACGGCGAGCTGCTGGAGTGGGCCGAGTTCGCGGGCAACCGCTACGGCACACCCCGTGGCGCGGTGCTGGAACGCCTGGACAACGGCGAGCCGGTTCTGCTGGAGATCGACCTCCAGGGCGCACGGCTCGTCCGCGAGTCCATGCCCGAAGCCCAGCTGGTCTTCCTGGCTCCCCCGAGCTGGGACGAGCTGGTCCGCCGGCTGACCGGCCGGGGCACCGAATCGGCCGAGGTCATCGAGCGCCGGCTCGCCACCGCCAAGATCGAACTCGCTGCCGAATCCGAGTTCGACACCACCCTGGTCAACACCTCCGTCGAGGACGTTGCACGTGAGCTGCTAGCCTTGGTGGCAGTTGTCTGATCGTTGATCGATGTTTTGAATCGGTCGGCTCCAGGACGGCCCCATCTTTCACCCATCTTCGGAAGGTAGAGCGTGTCCTCTTCCATCACTGCGCCCGAGGGCATCATCAACCCGCCGATCGACGAGCTGCTCGAGGCTACCGACTCGAAGTACAGCCTCGTGATCTACGCGGCCAAGCGCGCGCGTCAGATCAACGCGTACTACTCGCAGCTCGGTGAGGGCCTGCTCGAGTACGTCGGCCCGCTGGTGGACACCCACGTCCACGAGAAGCCGCTTTCGATCGCGCTGCGCGAGATCAACGCGGGTCTGCTGACCTCCGAGGCCATCGAGGCCCCGGCCCAGTAAGGCACCGAGATTCCTTTCACCACAGGCCCGGCAGAACATCTGCCGGGCCTGTGGTGTGTCATGGGTAGGTACGACGATCAGAGCCGAACGCGTCGGACACGTCGAAGGGAAGTGCATGGTGGGTAAGCCGAAGGTCGTCCTGGGAGTCAGCGGCGGCATCGCCGCCTACAAGGCGTGCGAGCTGCTCCGCCTGCTGACCGAGTCCGGCCACGAGGTCCGGGTGGTACCCACCGCGGCCTCCCTGAACTTCGTCGGCGAGGCCACCTGGTCCGCCCTCTCGGGGAATCCGGCCTCCAGCGAGGTGTGGGAGTCCGTCCACGAGGTGCCCCACGTGCGCATCGGACAGTCCGCCGACCTCGTCGTCGTCGCCCCGGCCACCGCCGACATGCTGGCGAAGGCCGCCCACGGGCTCGCCGACGACCTGCTCACGAACACCCTGCTCACCGCCCGCTGCCCGGTGGTCTTCGCGCCCGCCATGCACACCGAGATGTGGGAGCATCCCGCCACCCGGGAGAACGTGGCCACGCTGCGCCGGCGCGGCGCCCTCGTCATCGAGCCCGCCATCGGCCGGCTCACGGGCAAGGACACGGGCAAGGGGCGGCTGCCCGACCCTCAGGAGATCTTCGAGGTGTGCCGGGGCGTCCTGACCCGCGGGGTGGCCGAGCCGGACCTCGTCGGGCGGCACGTGGTGATCAGCGCCGGCGGTACGCGCGAGCCGCTGGACCCCGTCCGCTTCCTCGGCAACCGCTCCTCCGGCAAGCAGGGCTACGCGCTCGCCCGTACGGCCGTCGCCCGTGGCGCCCGGGTCACCCTGGTCGCGGCCAACACCGCACTGGCCGACCCGGCCGGGGCGGACGTCGTCCGCGTGGGCACGGCCGTGCAGCTGCGCGAGGCCGTGCTCAAGGCGGCCGCGGACGCCGACGCCGTGGTGATGGCCGCGGCCGTGGCCGACTTCCGGCCCGCCGAGTACGCGGGCGGAAAGATCAAGAAGAAGGACGGCCAGGAGCCCGCGCCGGTCGCGCTCGTACGCAATCCGGACGTTCTCGCCGAGATTTCGGCCGACCGGGCCGTGGACGGCCAGGTCGTGGTCGGATTCGCGGCCGAGACCGACGACGTCCTCGCCAACGGCCGCGCCAAGCTCGCGCGCAAGAGGTGTGATCTTCTCGTCGTGAATGAGGTCGGGGAAGCAAGGACCTTTGGATCCGAGGAGAACGAGGCGATTGTCCTGGCCTCCGACGGGTCGGAAATCCAAGTGCCCTTCGGTCCGAAGGAAGCGCTGGCGGAAGTGATTTGGGACCAGGTGGCGGTCCGGCTTCCGGCGCGACGCGCCTGAGCGGATTCCCTTCTCCTGGTCACATCCGTACGTCAGAATGTGAGTGCCGCAGGTCACAGGGCTCCCACAAGGCGAGACGGGTGGTCCCGGAAACGGTGGCGACCGATAAACTGCACTCGGAACGTGATCGGGCGCAGCCCCCGATGTGGTTCCGCCAAATGATCAGCCAGCAGCCGCTGCAACCCCAGGGAGCGTTGTGTCCCGTCGTCTGTTCACCTCGGAGTCTGTGACCGAGGGCCACCCCGACAAGATCGCTGACCAGATCAGCGACACGATCCTCGACGCGCTCCTCAGCGAGGACCCGACCTCGCGTGTGGCCGTGGAGACCCTCATCACCACGGGTCTCGTGCACATTGCGGGAGAGGTGACGACGAAGGCCTACGCGCCGATCGCGCAGCTCGTCCGGGACAAGATCCTCGAAATCGGTTACGACTCCTCGAAGAAGGGCTTCGACGGCGCCTCCTGTGGCGTGTCGGTGTCCATCGGCGCCCAGTCCCCGGACATCGCGCAGGGTGTCGACACCGCCTACGAGAAGCGGGTCGAGGGCGACGAGGACGAGCTCGACAAGCAGGGCGCCGGCGACCAGGGCCTGATGTTCGGCTACGCCTGCGACGAGACCCCCGAGCTCATGCCGCTGCCGATCCACATCGCCCACCGGCTCTCCCGCCGGCTGTCCGAGGTCCGCAAGAACGGGACCATCCCGTACCTGCGCCCCGACGGCAAGACCCAGGTCACCATCGAGTACGACGGTGACAAGGCCGTGCGCCTGGACACCGTCGTGGTCTCCTCGCAGCACGCCTCGGACATCGACCTGGACTCGCTGCTCGCTCCCGACATCCGCGAGTTCGTCGTCGAGCACGTGCTGGCCCAGCTCGTCGAGGACGGCATCAAGCTCGACACCGAGGGCTACCGCCTGCTGGTGAACCCGACCGGCCGCTTCGAGATCGGCGGCCCGATGGGCGACGCCGGCCTGACCGGTCGCAAGATCATCATCGACACCTACGGCGGCATGGCCCGCCACGGTGGCGGCGCCTTCTCCGGCAAGGACCCGTCCAAGGTCGACCGTTCCGCCGCGTACGCAATGCGCTGGGTCGCCAAGAACGTGGTCGCCGCCGGCCTCGCCTCGCGCTGCGAGGTGCAGGTCGCGTACGCCATCGGCAAGGCCGAGCCGGTCGGTCTCTTCGTCGAGACCTTCGGCACCGCCAAGGTCGAGGTCCAGAAGATCGAGGACGCGATCGGCGAGGTCTTCGACCTGCGCCCGGCCGCGATCATCCGCGACCTGGACCTGCTGCGCCCGATCTACGCCCAGACCGCCGCCTACGGCCACTTCGGCCGCGAGCTGCCGGACTTCACCTGGGAGCGCACCGACCGCGTGGACGCGCTGCGCGCGGCCGCCGGTCTGTAGGACCTGAAGACGCACGGCCCCGGACCCTCGCGGTCCGGGGCCGTACGTGTCTCCGGACCGCCTGTGTCTCCGGACCGCCTGTGTCTCCGGGACCTCCTCGGTTCCCCGGCCGCAGGGGCTGCGGGCGGGCCCGTTGTCGGTGGCGTTTGGTAAGAATGCGGGTGTGAGCAGCGCGAACGAGCCCGAGCAGCGGCGTGTGGACCAGGGTCCCGGCGGTCCGCCGGAGCAGCTTGCGCTGATGCGGGAGATGGTCGCCGAGGCGAAGGCCAAGGCTCCCAAGGCCAAGCCGCGCACCTGGCGCGGCGCCGCGCTCGCCGAGGAGCGGCCGATCGCCAGGGTCCTGGTCAACAAGGGCGTTCTGCACCTCGACCAGACCTGGGACTACGCCGTTCCCGAGCACCTCGACGCGGACGCTCAGCCGGGTGTCCGCGTCCGGGTCCGCTTCGGCGCGGGCGAGGGCCGGGTCCGCGAGGGGCGCCGCGAGGGCGGCGGCCTGATCGACGGATACCTGATCGACCGCGTGTCCGAGACGGACTACGACAGACCGCTCGCGGCCCTCGCCCAGGTGGTGTCGCCCGAGCGGGTGCTCAGCCCCCAGATCGAGAAACTCGCGCGGGCCGTCGCGCGCCGCTACGGCGGAAGCCTGGCAGACGTCCTGCAACTGGCGATCCCGCCCCGCCACGGACAGGCCGAGAGCCGGCCCTCGCCCGCCCCGCTGCCGCCGCCCGGTGCCCCAGGCCCCGGAGGCTGGGAGCGCTACCCGGCGGGGCCCGAGTTCCTGCGCGAGCTGGCGTCCGGCGCGAGCCCGCGCACGGTGTGGACCGCCCTGCCAGGCCCGACGTGGCCGGACGAACTGGCACGGGCCATGGCGGCCACGCTCGCCTCGGGGCGGGGAGCACTCGCCGTGGTGCCCGACGGCCGCACCGCCGCGCGGGTCGACGAGGCGCTGACCGCCCTGGTGGGCAAGGGGCTGCACGCCGTACTGACCGCCGAGTCCGGGCCGCAGAAGCGCTACTCGCAGTGGCTCGCGGTGCACCGCGGATCGGTGTGGGCCGTCATCGGGACCCGGGCCGCGATGTTCGCTCCGGTGCACCGACTCGGTCTCGTGGCGATCTGGGACGACGGAGACTCCAGCCACAGCGACACCAGCGCGCCGTTTCCCCACGTGCGCGAGGTACTGCAGCTGCGCTCCCTGACCGAGGAGTGCGGTTTCCTGCTCGGCGGCACCAGCTGCACGGTCGAAGCGGCCCAGCTCGTCGAGTCCGGCTGGGCCCGGCCCCTGGTCGCCGACCGCGAGACGGTACGGTCCTGCGCGCCCCGGATCCGGACCGTCGGCGACGAGCTGCTCGCCCGCGACGAGGCGGCGCGGGCCGCGAGGCTGCCCAGCCTGGCCTGGGAAACCGTACGGGAGGGGCTGAAGACGGGGCCCGTGCTCGTGCAGGTGCCGCGGCGCGGATACGTGCCCCGGCTGGCCTGCGAGCGGTGCCGGACACCAGCCCGGTGCACGACCTGCGCCGGACCGCTGGAGGCACCGGACCAGCAGGACCTGCAGTGCGGCTGGTGCGGGCTGCAGGAGACGTCCTGGCACTGCGAGGAGTGCGGCTCCTTCCGGCTGAGGGCACAAGTGGTCGGCGCCCGCCGCACGGCCGAGGAACTCGGGCGGGCCTTCCCCGCCGTACCCGTGCGCACCTCGGGCCGCGACCACGTCCTGGAACGGGTCCCGGACGCGCCCGCCCTCATCGTGTCGACGCCGGGAGCGGAGCCGGTGGCGGAAGGCGCCGGGTACGCGGCCGCGCTGCTGCTGGACGGCTGGGCCATGCTGGGCTTTCCCGACCTGCGGGCCGGGGAGGAGGCGCTGCGCCGGTGGATCGCCGCCGCCTGCCTGGTGCGGGGCGACGGCCAGGTGGTCATCGTCGCCGAGCCGACGCTGCGGCCGGTCCAGGCGCTGGTGCGGTGGGACCCCGTCGGGCATGCGCTGCGCGAGCTGGCGGAGCGGGCCGAACTGCGGTTCCCGCCCGTGTCCCGGATGGCGTCGGTGGTCGGGCGGGCCGCCGCGGTGGAGGACTTCCTGGCAGCCGCCGAGCTGCCCCCGGACGCCGAGATCCTGGGCCCGGTGCCGCTGCCGGGCCGGCGCGGAGAGCCCTCGCCCGGGGAGCGGGCGCTGGTCCGGGTACCGCCCGGCAGCGGGGCGGCGCTGGCGGCTTCCCTCAAATCCGCGCAGGCGGCCAGGATGGCCCGCAAGGTGGCTGCGACCGAGGCGGTGCGGGTCCGGATCGACCCGCCGGACATCGGCTGACGCCGCATGCCGAAGCCCCCGGCGGGACGACCGGGCGGTCGCCCCGCCGGGGGCGGAGTCGGGTCGGCGAGCGACAACCGGCCGTCGGGGGTCGGCGTCCCGGCGGCAGGACGCGCGTCAGCCGTTGCGCGGGCCGGGGAAGGCGGGCGACCGGGGGGCCTCTCCGAGACCCCGTCCGGGCGGACCGGCGGCCGCGGCCTGGGCCTCCTCGCGCACCGGCTGCGGCGGCACCGAACGGGCGGCCGGGACGGTCGGCAGCGGCCCCAGGGTCCGCGTGGTCGTCGCCTCGGCCACCGGCTCCGCCGACTCGGCGGACTGCGCCCGGCGGGCACCGTAGCGGCGGTGCACGGCCTGCTTGGTGACACCCAGCGCCGAGCCGACCGCGTCCCACGAGAAACCGAGCGAACGGTCGAAGTCCACCGCGGCGGTGACCAGCGTCTCGACGCTGTCCCGCAGCTCCTGCGCGAGGCGGACGGTGGGTGCGGGCGCCCGGCCGTAGACGACGAAGCCCGTGGAGGGACCTGAGCGGCGCGGGCGGTACACGTTGCCGAGCTGGGCGGTGAGCGTACGCAGGGCATCCACCTGCCGGCGAACCCGCTCGATGTCCCGCACCAGCAGGTGCAGGCTGGCCCGGGCTTGGGCGTCGTGGGTGGCGTGGTCGGCCATGAAGAAGCCTCTCGAACCGGTGCTGAAGGGCGGATCGGGCCGCAGACACCGTTCACACGCGGCCCGTTTTGGTCAATCTCTCTTGACCAACGCGCCACCCGTCGCCCAGGTCACGCTGTGGGGGCGTGTCGGCATATGCGAGGGGCGCGCGGGTGTGTGTACGCCCCCTCGACTCCGCAGCCGGGGCGACCGGCGACCCCCTGCACCGGCGCCCCATAGACTGGTGCGCTGCTGACAGCCGAGATAGCGAGGTAGGACCCCAGTGAAGCTCGTCTTCGCAGGCACCCCCGAGGTCGCCGTACCCGCCCTGGACGCCCTGATCGCCTCCGGGCGGCACGAGGTCGCCGCCGTCGTCACCCGGCCCGACGCACCGGCCGGCCGCGGTCGGCGGCTCGTCGCCAGCCCGGTCGCCGAGCGAGCCGAGGAGGCGGGGATCGAGGTGCTCAAGCCCGCCCGCCCGCGCGACGCGGACTTCCAGGCCCGCCTGCGCGAGATCGCCCCGGACTGCTGCCCCGTCGTCGCGTACGGGGCCCTGATCCCCAAGAGCGCCATCGACATCCCCAAGCACGGGTGGGTCAACCTGCACTTCTCGCTGCTCCCCGCCTGGCGCGGCGCCGCCCCCGTCCAGCACTCGATCATGGCGGGGGACCAGGTCACCGGCGCCTCCACCTTCCAGATCGAGGAGGGCCTGGACTCCGGCCCGGTCTACGGCATCCTGACCGAGGAGATCCGGCCGACCGACACCAGCGGCGACCTGCTCACCCGGCTCGCCTTCGCCGGATCCGGACTGCTGGCCGCCACCATGGACGGCATCGAGGACGGCACCCTGCGCGCCGTCGCCCAGCCCCACGACGGGATCTCCCTCGCGCCCAAGATCACCGTCGAGGACGCCCGGATCGACTGGGCGGCCCCCGCGATGCGCGCCGACCGCGTCGTACGCGGCTGCACGCCCGCGCCGGGCGCGTGGACCGTCTTTCGCGGCGAGCGGCTGAAGCTGATCTCACTGGGCCTGGTCCCCGACCGTACGGACCTGGCGCCGGGCGTGCTGGCCCCGGCCAAGAACAACGTCTACGCCGGCACCGGCTCGCACGCCGTGGAGCTGCTGTGGGTGCAGCCGCAGGGCAAGAAGCCCATGCGGGCCGCCGACTGGGCCCGCGGGGTGCGGATCGCTCCCGGCGAGCGGCTCGGCGGGGCCGACGTAGGCTGAATCGAGCCGCGCCGCTCGCGGCGGCGCGGGCGCAGCACCGTACGGCCCGCCCCTCCGGGGCGCCGGCACCTCTCCACCTCATCACCGCAGCACCTCGTAAACCCGGAGCACCTTTCACGTGAGCGAACAGCCCCGTCCCCGTCGCAACCCCGCAGGCACCCGGCAGGCCAAGCCGCACCGCCGGCCGCAGAAGGACCCCGTCCGGATGCTGGCCTTCGAGGTGCTGCGGGCGGTGGACGAGCGCGACGCCTACGCGAACCTCGTGCTGCCGCCGCTGCTCAAGAAGGCCCGCCAGGACGAGAGCTTCCAGGCGCGCGACGCGGCACTGGCCACCGAACTGGTCTACGGAACGCTGCGCCGGCAGGGCACGTACGACGCCGTCATCAAGGCGTGCATCGACCGGCCGCTGCGCGAGGTGGACCCGCCGGTGCTGGACGTGCTCTCGCTCGGCGCGCACCAGCTCCTCGGCACCCGGATCCCCACCCACGCGGCGGTCTCCGCGAGCGTGGAGCTGGCCCGGGTGGTGCTCGGGGACGGGCGCGCCAAATTCGTGAACGCCGTCCTGCGGAAGATCGCCGCGCACGACCTGGACGGCTGGCTGGAGCGGGTCGCTCCGCCCTACGAGGACGACGCCGAGGAACACCTCGCGGTCTACCACTCGCACCCCAGATGGGTCGTCAGCGCCCTGTGGGACTCGCTCGGCGGCGGGCGCGCGGGGATCGAGGACCTGCTGGAGGCCGACAACGAGCGGCCCGAGGTGACGCTGGTCGCACGGCCGGGGCGGTCCACGGCGGAGGAGCTCCTGGAGGCGGTCGGCGAGGAGTCGGCGCTGCCCGGGCGCTGGTCGCCGTACGCCGTCCGGATGGCCGAGGGCGGCGAGCCCGGAGCGCTGGAGGCGGTGCGCGACGGTCGCGCCGGCGTGCAGGACGAGGGCAGCCAGCTGGTGGCGATGGCCCTCGCGGCCGCGCCGGTCGAGGGCCGCGACGAGCGGTGGCTCGACGGCTGCGCGGGCCCCGGCGGCAAGGCGGCGCTGCTCGCGGCGCTCGCGGCGCAGCGCGGGGCGTTCCTGCTGGCCTCGGAGAAGCAGCCGCACCGGGCGCGGCTCGTGCAGCGCGCACTGGCGGGCAACCCCGGCCCCTACCAGGTCATCGCGGCCGACGGCACCCGGCCGCCGTGGCTGCCGGGCTCCTTCGACCGCGTCCTGATGGACGTCCCGTGCACCGGCCTGGGCGCGCTGCGGCGGCGCCCGGAGGCTCGCTGGCGCCGCCGTCCGCAGGACCTGGAGGGCTTCGCACCGCTCCAGCGCGGGTTGCTGCGGGAGGCGCTCTCGGCGGTGCGGGTGGGCGGCGTCGTGGGCTACGCGACGTGCTCGCCGCACCTGGCGGAGACGCGGGTCGTCGTGGACGACGTCCTGAAGGGCCGGGGCGCGGGCGCGTCGCCGGTGTCGGCGGAACTCATCGACGCCAGGCCGTTCATGCAGGGCGTACCCGGCCTGGGCGAGGGCCCGGACGTCCAGCTGTGGCCGCACCTGCACGGTACGGACGCGATGTACCTGGCATTGCTGCGCCGGACGGCGTAGCGGCGGCCGGGGGGCCGTGTGACCTTCGGTCCGAGGCTTGCAACTGCTGCAGTGCTCTCGTCGGTCACCCGTCCGAACGTGCGGTCTTGCCCGGGTTCGCGCGGTTCGCCGACGGCAAGTCCTTGCCATGGCGAGGACTTGCCGTCGTGAGGCCTTCACGCCGGCCCTGACCGGCCGATAGACCCATGGCATGTCCTCCCCCTCTCAGGCTTCCGCCTCCCGGCGCAGGCGCTGGCGGCTGATCTCGGCCGCCACCGTGGTGCCGCTGCTGGCGTCAGGGCTCGCAGCTCTGCAAGCGCCCGCTCAAGCCGCTCCGAGCAAGCCCCCCGCCCCGCCAACCCCTGGGCGACCCACAAGGTCACCCTGGTCACCGGCGACGTCGTCACGGTCTCCACCATGGCCGACGGCAAGCAGATAGCCGAGGTCGACCGGCCGGACAGCGCGGTCGGCGGCGTAAAGGTCCAGGAGATCAAGGGTGACCTGTTCGTCATCCCGGACGAAGCCGTGCCCCTGCTGGGCACCGACAAGCTGGACCGGCGGCTGTTCAACGTCACCGACCTGATCGAGATGGGCTACGACGACGCGAAGACGCCCGCGGTGCCGCTGATCGCCACGTACACGGGGTCGGCATCCCGCTCGGCCGCCGAGCCGACCGCCCCCCGGGGCAGCAGGCTGACCCGCAACCTCAAGAGCATCCGCGGTGCCGCGCTGAGCACCGAGAAGCAACAGGCCCGCACCTTCTGGACCGCCGTCGCGCCGCAGGGCGGCACGACGTTGGGCGCGGACGTGGCGAAGCTGTGGCTCGACGGTCGGGTGAAGGCCGGCCTCAAGGAGAGCGCGCCGCTGATCGGCGCGCCCGAAGCCTGGGCGGCCGGGTACACCGGCAAGGGCGTCAAGGTCGCGGTGCTCGACACCGGCATCGACGTCAACCACCCCGACTTCGCAGGCCTGATCGACGGCACGGCCAGCTTCGTGCCGGGCGAGGCCGTCACCGACGTCAACGGGCACGGCACACACGTGGCCGGCACGATCGTCGGCTCGGGCGCCGCGTCAGGCGGGGACCACAAGGGCGTGGCCCCCGGCGCCGACCTGGTCGTCGGCAAAGTGCTCGGTGGCGCGGAAGGCTCCGGCCAGGACTCCTGGGTCATGGCCGGCATGCAGTGGGCCGCCGAGTCCGGTGCGGACATCGTCAACATGAGCCTCGGGGATTCGTACCCGACGGACGGCAGCGACCCGATGTCACAGACGGTCGACGCGCTGTCCGCGCAGTACGGCACGCTGTTCGTCATCGCCGCCGGCAACGCGGGCCCGGAGAGCATCTCCTCCCCGGGTGCGGCCGCCTCGGCGCTGACGGTGGCCGCCACGGACAAGCAGGACCAGCTCGCGTCCTTCTCCAGCACCGGGCCGCTGGCCTACTCCGGCGGCATGAAGCCCGACATCGCGGCGCCCGGCGTGGACATCACCGCAGCCCGCTCTCAGGAGATGACCGACGGTGGCGGAGGTCTCTACCGCACCATCAGCGGCACCTCGATGGCCACCCCGCACGTGGCCGGTGCCGCAGCGATCCTGGCCCAGCAGCACCAGGACTGGACCGGCGCGCAGCTCAAGGAACACCTGATGAGCACCGCGAAGGATCTGCACGACCGCCACTCGCCGTACGAGGTCGGCGCGGGCCGTCTCGACGTGGCCGGCGCCGTGGGCACCACGGTCCGCAGCGCCGGATCGCTCTTCTTCGGCAACTACACGTGGCCGCACGAGCCGGGCGATGTCGCCGTCACCAAGGACCTGACCTTCACCAACTCCGGTTCCGCCGAGGTCAGGCTGAACCTGGCGCTGACCGGCCACGGCGGCCCGTTCACGCTGGGAGCCACCACGGTGACCGTCCCTGCGGGCGGCACCGCCACCGTCCCGGTGACCGGTGACCCGCGCACCGCCCCGGCCGGCCGGCACGCCGGCTACGTGACGGGCACCGACGCGACCACCGGGAAGCCGGTGACCCGCACCTCCGTGGCGCTGCTCAAGGAGGAGGAGCGCCACGACCTGAACATCAAGCTTGTCGGCCGGGACGGCAAGCCCGCCGCAGGCTGGGTCTCGGTCAACCTGGCCGGCGACCTCTGGCCGTGGAACCTCTACGTCGACGGCTCGACCACCATGCGCATGGCACCCGGCCTGTACACCGTCGCGGCGTACCTCGACGTGGCCGGTGAGGAGGCGGACCGCTCGGGTCTGGCCGTGCTGGTCGACCCGGAGACCGTACTCAAGGACGGCTCCGCGGACGTGGTGCTGGACGCGAGCAAGGCACACCTGCTGCAGACGCAGGCGCCCCAGCGCACCGAGGACCGCCAGCGCAAGGTCGACTTCAACGTCCACTACAAGGGCCTCGACCCGTACACGGACTACCGCAGCGCGTATGTGCTGCCGATGACGTACGACGACGTCTACGTCGCGCCGACCGAGCCGATGAAGCAGGGCGACTTCGTGCTGACCACCCGCTGGCGCAAGGGCGAGCCGCAGCTCAGCCTGAGCGCGCTGGGCGGTCGGCTCCAGTTCGAGACACGGGTGCAGGCGGGCAGCGCCCTGGGCACCGCCACGGACAGGCTGCACGCCGTCTACGCGGGCAACGGTGCGGCGGCCTCGTACGAGAAGACCGACGCCAAGGGCAAGATCGTCGTCATCGAGCGCAGCGACGAGGTCTCGCCGCAGGAGCGCACCCGGGCGGCGGTCGCGGCCGGTGCGAAGGCGCTGATCGTGGTCAACAACGGCGCCGGTGCCCTGATCGAGTACGTCGGAGAGGCGGCCATCCCGGTCGCCGGCGTCCACCGCGACGAGGGGAAAACCCTCGTCTCGATGGCCAAGGCCGGGAGATTCCAGCTGACCGCGAAGCAGACCGAGCACACGCCCTTCGTCTACGACCTGACCCGGGACTACCCCGGCCAGGTTCCGGACCGGGCCCTGGTCTACAAGCCGGCCGAGGCCGACCTCGCCCGGATCGACGCACGCTACTACTCGGCCACCGACGGCGGACCGGCGGAAGGCTACCGGTCCGACTTCACCCTCAGCCCGTCGTTCAACTTCCCCGAGCGCGAATGGCACCCGGGCACCCGCACCGAATGGGTGACGCCGGGCCAGGTCTGGAGGGAGTTCCACACGCAGGGCGTCGACGGAGCCCTGCCGTGGGCGATGGTCTCGGGCGACAACACCTATGCCAAGGGCGGCACCACACGGCTGGACTGGTTCGCCCCGGCGACCCGGCCCGGCCAGGGCGAGGCCTTCGGCGTGTACAACTCCCGTTGGCAGAACCACATGACCTGGAACGTGCAGGCGTGGGCCTCCGCCAGCGACACCATGCGGCTGGGCGGCTACCTGCCGTGGGGTGAGACGCCGTCCCGCCTGCAGATCTTCCAGGGCGACACACTGATCCACGACAACCCGGTCAGCGGTGACATGCAGTGGCAGGAGGTGCCGGCGGGCAATCTGCCCTACCGCGCCGTCCTCGGCGTGGAGCGGCCCGGTGACGTCTTCCGGCTGTCGACGCGCACCCACACCGAGTGGACCTTCATGTCCGACACCGTCGACTCGGACCGCTTCGAGCGGTTCTCGGTGCTGAACCTGGACTACAGACTGGAGTCGGATCTGCACGGCGACGTCAAGGCCAACGCGACCCAGAGGATCGCGCTCAAGCCGGTGTCGATGGACGGCGGCACCGTGCCCGGCAAGGTCGCCGCGGTGAAGCTGGACGTCTCGTACGACGACGGCGCCACCTGGCAGAAGGTGACCCTCTCCAAGGACGCCCACGGCTACTGGGCGGGTTCGTTCAGGACGGCGAAGAAGCCCGGGGGCTTCCTCTCGGTCCGCGCGAGCGCCGCGACGGACCGCGGTTTCAGTGTCAAGAACGAGATCATCCGGGCGTACGGCCTGCGATGAGCCGTACTGGCGGGCCCCGGGGAGGCGAATCCCCGGGGCCCTTCCCCTCGCACCTGCTCCCAGCAGGGACTTTTCAGGGTCTGCCGCCATGGCGCATACTCTCTCCGCTGCGGCAAGCGGAAGAGAGTCGGTCGCGGATGCTGGATGTTCTGGGCCTCGAACCCGACGACGAGCGCGTCTACCGTGCGCTGCTCGGGCGGCCGGACGCCACCGCGCTGCTGCTGTCGGACCTGCTCGACGTAGCGCAGGCCGACGTGGACGAGGCGCTGTCCCGACTCGTCGGGTGGGGACTGGCGATCAGGTCGGCGGGCGAGCGGTTCACCACCGCGCCGCCGGCCATGGCGCTCGGCGCTCTCATCAGCCAGCGCCGAGACGGGCTGCGCAGGGCCGAGCAGGCACTGGTGACCTTCGCCGAGGAACACCGGGCGGCGATGACCGGGAGCAGCATCAGCGATCTGATCGAGGTCGTCGCGGGCGTCGACGCCATCCGCCATCGCTTTCTGCAGGTGCAGCAGGCGGCCCGCACACAGGTCCGCAGCTTCATCACCGCACCGTTCGTCGCCGTGCCGCCCGACGAGAACACGGCCGAAGCCATGGCCATCGGTCGCGGCGTGCACTTCAGGGCCGTACTGGACCGGACCGTGCTGGCGGAGCCGGGCATCGTCACCGACGCGATCGCGTCACTGCACAACGGTGTGCAACTGCGTGTCGCCGATCACCTGCCGATGAAACTCGTCCTGGCCGACGCCGACCTCGGCCTCGTCCCGCTCGCGGTCACACCGGACGGAGAGCCCGGCGCGGTGCTGTTGCACCGCAGCGGTCTCCTGGACGCCCTGGACGCACTGTTCGAGACGGTATGGCGGACCGCTCACCCGCTTGAGCTGTCGGGCACGGGCGCAGAGGCGGAAACCACCGTCGAGGTCGGTCCGCAAGGCCCGACCGACCTCGACCGAAGGATCCTCGCGCTCCTGCTGGCCGGTCTGACCGACCCGACGGCCGCGGCTCAGCTCGGGCTGTCCCCGCGCACGCTGCACCGACGCCTGCGCCACCTCATGGACGTGGCCGGGGTCCGGACCCGGATGCAGCTCGGCGGGTACGCCGTCCGTCACGGCTGGGTAGATCCACAAGCATGAGTTAAAGGTTCGCCATGATCACTTAAGCGTTGTTGTGCCCGCGCGACTTCCGGGGTCGTGGCCGGAACCGGCCGGGGGCATGGCAGGCTTGGGTCATGGCCGCTCAGATTTATCCCAGCATCCTGTCCGCCGACTTCGCCCGACTCGCCGAGGAGGCGAAGGCCGTCGAGGGGGCCGACTGGCTGCACGTCGACGTCATGGACAACCACTTCGTCCCGAACCTCACCCTCGGCATGCCGATCGTGGAGTCCCTGAGCAGGGCCACCGACATCCCGCTGGACCTCCACCTGATGATCGAGCAGCCGGACCGCTGGGCCCCGCAGTACGTGGAGGCCGGCGCGGGTTCGGTCACCTTCCACGCCGAGGCGGCGGCGGCGCCCGTGCGCCTCGCGCGGGAGATCCGGGCCAAGGGGGCGCGGGCGTCGATGGCGCTCAAGCCCGCGACGCCCATCGAACAGTACGAGGACATCCTCCCCGAGCTCGACATGCTGCTGATCATGACGGTCGAGCCCGGCTTCGGCGGCCAGCCCTTTCTGGACATCATGCTGCCCAAGATCCGCCGTACCCGGGAGCTGATCGCCAAGCACGGTCTGGAGCTGTGGCTCCAGGTCGACGGAGGGGTCTCGGCCTCGACCATCGAACGCTGCGCCGAGGCCGGCGCCGACGTCTTCGTGGCGGGCAGCGCGGTCTACGGGGCGGTCGATCCGGGCGCCGCCGTCCGTACGCTGCGTGAGCAGGCGGGTGCGGCCATCGCCGCGGCGCCGTGGGCTTGCGACCACTGAACCAAGGGATGATGAACAGCTCGGTGAACGGGAGCTGTCCAGGCTGATCAACGGCCGTCGGATCTGACAGGATGAACGGCGAGTCGAGAGTGTGAACACGACAGTGTGAACAGCAGTGAGGAGAACGCGGTGTCTGCAATGTCGGCGGGACGGTCAGCCCTGCGGATGGGACCCGCGGAGCTGGTGCAGGCGGCGGCCATGGCGCGCCGCTTCTACCTCGAGGGCAAGTCCAAGATCCAGATCGCCGAGGAGTTCGGCGTGAGCCGCTTCAAGGTGGCCAGGGTCCTGGAGACCGCCCTCGAACGCGACCTCGTACGGATCGAGATCCGGGTGCCGGCCGAGCTCGACGCGGAGCGGTCCGACGCCCTCAGGGCCCGGTACGGGCTCCGGCACGCCGTCGTCGTGGAGTCGCCGGCCGACGCCACCGAGGACGCGCCCGACCCGGAGAACCTGGGCGCGGTCGCCGCCGACCTGCTGGGCGAACTGGTCAACGAGGGCGACGTGCTCGGTCTGGCGTGGGGGCGGTCGACCATTCACATGGCCGCCTCCCTGCACAGGCTGCCGCAGTGCACCGTGGTGCAGCTGACCGGCGTGTACGACGCGGGGACCGCGGAGCGCGGTTCGGTCGAGGCCGTGCGCCGGGCCGCCCAGGTCTCGGGCGGCGACGCTCACCCCATCTACGCGCCGATGCTGCTGCCCGACCCGGCGACCGCGGCCGCGCTGCGCAGCCAGACCGGGATCGCGCGCGCCTTCGAGTACTTCGACAAGGTGACGGTCGCGGCCGTCTCCATCGGGTCGTGGGAGCCGGGCATCTCCACCGTCCACGACATGCTGACCGACGAGGAGCGGGCCCACTACGCCTCGCTGGGCGTCGCGGCCGAGATGTCGGCCCACCTCTTCGACTCCGAGGGGCGGCGGGTCGGCCGGGACCTCGGCGAGCGGTGCATCACCGTCGAGGCGGACCGGCTGCGGCGGATCCCCGAGGTCGTGGCGATCGCGGGCGGGCTGCGCAAGGCCTCGGCGATCGGGGCGGTGCTGCGGTCGGGGCTGGTGACCAGCCTGGTCACGGACACGGCGGTCGCCGACTACCTGCTCACCGAATCGGCCCCCGGGCTGCGACCGGCGCTGGACCGGGCCGACCCCGACGACTGATGCGGCCCGACGGGGCGTATCGGGCCTGACCGGGCGCCTTCCGGGGCCCCGCTCGCCGCCGCCGGCGCGGATGGTGCCGGAATTGAGATCCGAACGGCGGACCGCGCGGCGGCCTGCTGGGCGCATACTGGTTCCAATGACAAAGTCAGCAGTACCTCGCCGCCATTTGCCGTCCAGCCCGTTCAAGGCCCCCGTGGAACAGCCCATCCGGCAGTTCAGCGTCGGCGACCGGGTCACACACGACGAGCACGGCCTCGGCCGTGTCGTCGGAATCGAGGAGGGGATCGCTGTTCTCGTCGACTTCGGTTCGGTTCAGAAGCGAATCTTGAGTCCCTACACCAAGATGGCCGCTCTCTGAAGCCATCGGGCGATTCGCGAGCGAATCGGATATTTGGCACGATCGGTGCATGATCTTTCGGAACGTGCCCCGATCGTTGCTGCGTTTATCGGGTGCCGTGTTCCTCTGCGTCGCGCTGGTCGGCGCGGTGGGCTGTGCCGGGCAGAAGTCCGCGCCTGCCGCCGCCAGCACCAGTGACAGAGCCGGTGCCAGTAGCAGTGCCAGTGCTGAGCAGGGTGCTGATCCCCGTGCCGTCCCGTCGTGGGCGAAGGGGATGGCGACCGTACGGGCCGACGCGCTGCCGCCGCAGGCCCGGGACGTGCTCGCGCTGATCGACAAGGGCGGCCCGTATCCGTACCGGCAGGACGGCGCCGTCTTCGGGAACCTCGAGAAGGTCCTGCCGAAGCAGAAGCGTGGGTATTACCACGAGTTCACCGTGCGGACGCCGGGGGAGCGGGATCGCGGGGCCCGGCGGATCGTGACGGGTGAAGGTGGGGAGTTCTTCTACACGGACGACCACTACGACACCTTCAAGGCGGTTCTCCGATGAGCCTGGACCCGCAGCCGCTCGCCCCGGCACTCGAAGCCGCCGAAGCCGCGGGCTGGACGACCGTACGGCTGGACCTGGACGGTGTACGGGGCAAGGACGAGCTGATGCGGCGGTGCGGGGGTGCCTTGCGGCTGCCGGAGTGGGTCGGGGGGAACTGGGACGCACTGGCGGATGCGCTGCGGGATCTGTCCTGGTTGCCCGATACCGGGGGGCGGCTCGTGGCCGTGACCTCGTGGCGGGGGTATGCGCAGGCTCGGCCCGGTGAGTGGGACATCCTCGTGGATGTCCTGGAAGAGGCCGTGGATTTCTGGCGGGGGGAGGGCGGGGCGCCGCCGCTGGTGGTGCTGCTGGCCGAGGCCGGGTCCGAGGCGGGGCCGCCTGCCGGAGCTCCGCCCCGGACCCCGCGCCTCAAGCGCCGGCGGGGCTGAAAGACCGGGGCTCCGCCCCCGACCCCGCGCCTCAAACGCCGACGGGGCTGGACATGCCGGCGGGGCTGGAGATGCCAGCCGGGCTGGACGGGGCGGTGGGGGCAGGGGTGGCTTGTGCCCCCACCGGTTGCGCATCAGGTCGTCGGCGGCTGCGGGATCCAGGGTGGGGTCTGGCCCCAGGACCAGACCGGAATCTTGGCCGCGTCGACCGGGGGTGGGGTGGGGCCCGAGTAGATCAGGGCCATGCGGGTGCCCCACTCGATGTAGTAGGCGAACACGCCCCGGAATTCGGGGTCCGTCGGCAGGCCGACCTCGTCGGCCGTGTCCATGAGCAGGTCCACCCAGCGGCGGCGCTGCCTCTCTGTGATCGCGCGGCCCAGGTGCTTGGTGGCCATGTGCTGGTGGCCGCCGTGGTGGGAGGTGTAGTCCGAGGGGCCGCCGAAGACCTCCGACAGCCAGACGGCGACGTGCTGCGGGTGCTCCGCGTCCATGCCGGCGAAGACCGGGGCCAGGATCTCGTCCTGCAGGGCGTGGGCGTAGAAGGCGTCGGTGAGGCGGTTCATCGCCTCCGCCCCGCCCATCCACTCGTAGATCGTGGGTGTGGTGCTCATCGCTGGCCGGCGCCCTTTCCCGTGCCCACGACGCCCGTCACGAGGTAGTGCTGCATCTCCTCGATGGCCGTCACGTACGGTCGGATCGCGCTGAAGAAGGCCGGGAAGTGCTCGCCCTTGCGGAATCCGCCCAGGTGGGCCTCGATCGAGGTCCAGCGGATGCGCAGGATGTAGCGCTCCTTCTCCTCCTCGCAGCGGGCCAGTTCGTAGTCGATGCACTCGGGCGAAGCGGCCAGGGCCTCGGCGGCCCGGGCGTACGCGTCCTCGAAGGCCGGCTGGTCGTCCAATGCGATCCGGTAGCGGATGTATTCGACGGTGGTGGTCATGGTGTCCGTGCCTCTCCCTGGGTGTCGGTCGTGGCCAGCCTTACGCGATCACGTGCGTCCGTGGGGCTCATTCGTCATTCGGACCCGGACTTCATGGAGTCGGTGGTGCCGGTGACGTCGGGGCCCTGCGCGCGGACCTGGTGGACCTTGTCCAGGGAGTCGCGCAGCTCCGTCAGCCAGGTGTCGGTGTTGCGTCCGACGAGGCGGACGCACCAGGCCAGTGCGTCGGCCCGGCTACGGGCGACGCCGCCGGCGACCAGGGTGTCGAGGACCTGGCGTTCGGACTGGCGCAGGCGGGTCATCACGGGGACGGCGAGGTGGGTGAAGAGCGTCGTCTCCTCACCCACCCGCACGCCCCAGGCCACCTTGCGGCGGTAGAGGGACTCGGCCTCGCGGGCCACCTCGATGCGCTGTTCGCGGGTGCGTTCGCGGAAGTCCTTGACGGACTCGGTCGCCGGGATGGTGCCGACGACCGTGATCTCCTCGCGGTCGGCCGTGACCGAGAGGAGGGACTCGTAGACGTCCACCGGCAGGCGCTCGGCGAACCACGCGCGGAGCTGTTCGCTCTGTTCGGCTGTAATCATGTAATCAACGTTGCATCGCGTACCTGCTTGATCGCAAGGTTCACGCCCTCACCGGACGCCGTGTTCGCTGTCAGCCCATCGAGCGGTAGCGGTGGATCAGCGAGACGGCCATCGCACCCTCTCCCACGCCCGAGGCGACGCGCTTCACCGAGTGGGCGCGGACGTCGCCCGCCGCGAAGACGCCGGGGACGCTCGTCTCCAAAGGGTAGGGGGCGCGCTCCAGACTCCACTCGGCCGGGAGTTCGCCGCCGTTCGCGATCAGGTCCGAGCCGGTGAGGACGAAGCCGTACTCGTCCCGCTCGACGACTCCCGAGAGCCAGTCGGTGTGCGGCCGGGCGCCGATGAAGGTGAACATGAAGCGGGCAGGGATCTCGGTGTCCTCGCCCGTCTGAGCGTCGTGGAGGGTCAGCCGTTCGAGGTGCTCCTCGCCGTCCAGCCGGACCACCGTCGTGCGTACCCTCACCTCGATGTTCGGGGTGCGGTCGATCTCGTCGATCAGATAGCGGGACATGCTCGCGTCCAGGGAGGCCGCGCGGACCAGGATGGTCACGCGCGCGGCGTACTTGGCGAAGTGCACGGCCGCCTGGCCCGCGGAGTTGGCCCCGCCGACGATGAACACGTGCTGCGAGATGCAGGCCGAGCTCTCCGTGGTCGCCGCTCCGTAGTAGAGGCCCGCCCCCTCGAAGCGGTCGGCGCCCGGGGCGTCGAGGCGGTTGTACGACACGCCGGTGGCGAGCAGGACCGTCTCGGCGGAGATCTCCGTGCCGTCCGCCAGGGTGAGGATCTTCGCCGGGTCGTCCCGGGTCAGCGATATCACCTCCACGGGGTGCAGGATCTCGGCGCCGAACCGGGAGGCCTGAATGGTGGCCCGGCGGGTCAGGTCGCCGCCCGAGAGGCCCGAGGGGAAGCCGAGGTAGTTCTCGATCAGGCTGGAGGTGCCGGCCTGGCCGCCCGGGGCGCGCGAGTCCAGCATCAGGGTCGAGAGGCCCTCCGAGGCCGAGTAGACGCCCGCCGCCAGGCCCGCCGGACCCGCGCCGACGATGACGCACTCGTAGTGCGGGCGCGAGGCGGTGGTGGCCAGGCCCAGGCGCTGTGCGAGCTGGGTGTCGGTCGGGGCGGAGAGCACCGAACCGTCCGGGAAGCGGACGAGGGGGAGCGCCCCGTCGGGCTGGGCCGCGATCAGGGTCAGCGCCTCGGGGTCCCGCTCGACGTTGAGGAAGCGGAACGGCTGGCCGTTGCGGGTGAAGAAGTCCCGGACGGCGTGGGTGCCGGGGGAGACCAGGTGGCCGGCGACGATGATCCCGTCGTACGCAGGCCGGTAGGCGGCCAGCCAGTCCGAGAGCAGGTCGTCCAGGACCGGGAAGAGCCGCTCGTGCGGCGGATCCCACGGCTTGAGCAGGTAGTAGTCCAGCCTGACCCGGTTGATGGCGGTGATCGCCGCGTCGGTCTCCGCGTACGCCGTCAGCAGGACGCGTCGGGCGTCCGGGAATCGGCTGACCGCCTCCAGCAGGAACTCCACGCCGGTCACGTCCGGCATCCGCTGGTCCACGAGGAACAGCGCCGGGTCGTGGCCACGTTCGTCGAGGGAGTCCAGGATCTTCAGGGCGTCGGCGGCCGAGGAGGCGCCGAGCACCCGGTAGCGGTCGCCGTAGGCGCTGCGCAGGTCGCGGCGGACGGCGCGCAGCACCTGGGGGTCGTCGTCCACGGCCAGGATGACGGGCTTCCTGTTCTCCGCGCGCTCGGCGGCGGCCGCGGCCGCCGGCGGGGCGGCGGGGGCGGCGGGGCTCTCCGGGGCCGCGCTCACGCCGGGTCCAGCATCAGCTTGTCGGTGTAGCACCAGGCCCAGTCCTCGCCGGGCTCGTGGGAGGCCGCGATGGGGTGCTCGGTGGTCCGGTAGTGCCGGGTGGCGTGACGGTTCTTCGAGGAGTCGCAGCATCCGACGTGCCCGCAGCTGAGGCACATCCGCAGGTGCACCCAGGTGTCGCCGGCGACGAGGCACTCCTCGCAGCCCACGGCAGTGGGCCTCACCGGACGTATCTGATCCATGTGTGTGCACAACAGGTCCATCGTCCCCGTCCCTTTCCTCGCGCTCATGCCGTTCACCACCACAGCCCCGCGCGCCCGTGCTGCACGGCGTGTCCAGACCATAGGGCGGGCGCTGCGAAATGGTTCATCGATTCGGCCGAAGTCAGGTAGTCCTGAAGCTACTTCATGACGTCCGCGGACGACTTCCTGAGGTGCTGCCATGACCTGCCCCGCTACCTCACGAAGTCGCATACCAGCGCTTTGACGAAGGCCTCGGCCGCGGCCAGTGTGGGGGACGCCAACGACAACAGGCGGCGCCTGGAGGAATACGTGAGCAGAAAGATTCTGGTCATTGTCTCCGAACACGGTTACTGGGCCGAGGAACTGATAGGCCCCGTTTCGAAGTTCGACGAGCAGGGCTACGAGGTCACATTCGCCACGCCGACCGGAAAGCGTGCACACGCTCTCCCGCCGAGCCTCGACGCGAACTACATCGACCCTCCGCTGGGACGCTCGGTCACCACCGAGGAGAACGCCCGTCTGGGGCGGGAGTTCGAGCGGTCGAGCCGGCTGGACTCGCCGCTCGACATCGAGGCGTGGGTCCCCGAGCGTCCGTACACGAGCGACGAGGGCTACCTGCCCAAACTGGAGCAGTACCACCGCGACCTGGACAAGCTCGACGCCGACATCGCCGGATACGACGCGATCCTCATCGTCGGCGGCAGCGGCCCGATCGCCGACCTCGCCAACAACGAGCGCGTGCACGCCCTGATCCTGGCCTTCCGGAAGGCCGGCAAGGTCGTGGCCGCGGAGTGCTACGGAGTCGCCTGCCTGGCCTTCGCCCGTGACTGGGACGACCGCAGGAGCATCATCTGGGGCAAGCACGTCACCGGCCACTGCAAGGAGTACGACTACAAGGACGGCACCGGATTCCTCGGTACCGACTTCAACATGGGGCCGCCGCCGTATCCGCTGGAGTACATCCTGCGCGACGCGACGGGCCCGCACGGCGCGTACCACGGGAACTTCGGAAAGCCGGTCTCGGTGATCGTCGACTTTCCCTTCGTCACCGGACGTTCCACCCCCGACTCCTATCTCACGGGGCAGAAGATCGTGGAAGTCCTGGAGGACGGTCTCACCCGATACGGCTGGTAATCCCGGAGGCCGCGGATACGGCGGAGAGTTGAGGGGGAATTCATGGAAGCCACTCCCGGACGGGAAAGGCTGATCGAGCAGTTCAAGGCCGACGGCCTGAAGGTGATGTTCGGAAATCCGGGGACGGTGGAACAGGGATTCCTCGACGCGGTGGACGCGGCGGAGGACTTCCACTACATCCTCGCCCTCCAGGAGACCGTGGCCGCCGGCATCGCCGACGGGTACGCCCGGGCGACCGGCGGCGCGGCCCTGCTCCAGCTGCACTCCGGGGTGGGTCTGGGCAACGGCATCGGCATGCTCTACCAGTCGCTGCGCGGCCACACCCCGCTCGTCGTGGTCGCCGGTGACGCCGGGGTGCGCTACGACGCCATGGACGCGCAGATGGCGTCCGATCTGGTGGCGATGGCGAAGCCGGTGACCAAGTACGCGACCCGGGTCACCGACCCCCGGTCCGTGCTCCGCACGATCCGTCGTGCCGTGAAGATCGCGCTCACCCCGCCCCGGGGGCCCGTGTTCGTGGCGCTGCCGATGGACGTGCTGGACGAGCTCAACTCCGAGCCCGTCCTGCCCGCCACGGTGCCGCTCACGGACGTGGCGCCCTCGCCCGCCTCGGTGGGGCGGGCGGCCGAGCTGCTCGCCTCCGCCGAGCGGCCGGTGGTCCTCATCGGGGACGGGGTCGCGCTCTCCGGGGCACAGAACGAGCTCGTCGCCGTCGCCGAGCTCCTGGGCGCCGACGTGTACGAGGTCGACTCCTCCGAGGTGAACATCGCGGCCTCGCACCCGCTGCGGCGCGGCCAGACCGGCCACATGTTCGGCCCGCACAGCAAGGAGCTGGTCGGGGACGCCGACGGGGTCCTGATCGTCGGCACCTATGTCTTCCCGGAGGTGTTCCCCGAGCTGGAGAGCCCCTTCCAGGCGGGTGCGAAGGTCGTCCACATCGACCTCAACGCCTACGAGATCGCCAAGAACCACCCGGTGGACCTCGGCCTGGCCGCGGACCCCAAGCAGGCGCTGCGCGCCCTGGCCGGCGTACTGGACGGGCTCCTGACCCCGCAGCGCAGGGCCGCGGCGGCCGCCCGGCTCGACGTGCGGACCCGGGAACGGGCCCGCGGGACGCGGACGGCCCCGGACGACGGCACGCCGATGGCCGTCTTCCTGAAGACCCTGGCCGAGCGCACCGGCGGGGACCTGATCGTCTTCGACGAGGCGCTGACCACCTCGCCGCTGGTCACGCGGTACCTGCCGGCGGAGCGTCCCGGCGACTACCACCTGACCCGGGGCGGTTCGCTCGGCGTGGGCTTCCCGGGCGCGGTCGGCGCCAAACTGGCCCGGCCGGAGCGGCTCGTCGTCGGCTTCGCGGGCGACGGCGGGTCCATGTACACGTACCAGGCGCTGTGGACCGCGGCCCGGCACGGCATCGACGCCAAGTTCGTGGTCTGCAACAACCGCAAGTACCGGCTGCTGGACGACAACATCGCCCAGTACTGGCGTGAGCGGGACATCCCGGAGCACGGCTTCCCGGGCTCCTTCGACCTCTCGCACCCCGAGATCGACTTCGCCGGGCTGGCCCGGTCGCTCGGCGCCGGCGGGATGCGGGTGGAGAAGCCGGACGAGGCGGTCGCCGCCGTGGACCGGATGCTCACCCACCCCGGGCCGTTCCTCGTCGACATCCAGATCTGACCGATCTCACAGCCATCCGACGCAGCACCCGTACGGAACAGGAGGAGACCGCATGCCCGCCGAGCGGCAGCTGACCGAGGACGCGATCCGCAGTTTCGCCGAGAACTGGTACGTGGCGCTGGACCAGCACGTGGGTCTGGACGACGTGCTCGCCCTGATCACCGAGGACCTGGAGTTCAAGGTCCCCGAGGACACCTTCCTCGGGCACGAGGGCTTCGGCCGCTGGTACGCGGCCGTCACCCACCGCTTCTTCGACGAGGTGCACACGGTCGTGAAGGTGGAGCCCGTCATCGAGGGCGACCGGGCCGTCGTCCGAGTCCTCGTCAACTGGCAGGCCAAGATCTGGGATCCGCCGGCCGCCCGCAGCCAGTGGCTCGGTTTCGACGCCGACCAGACCTGGACCGTGGTGGCCGGTCCGGACGGACCGCTGATCAAGCAGTACACCGTCAACGACCTGGCGCCCATGCCCGGTTCCGGCTCGCTCTGACCGCCGGCGAAGGAGAAGCGACGATGACCGACGTGACACGGGAGCGGGTCGAGGCGGCCTATGCCGCCCTCGGCTCCGGCGACCGGGCGCGCATCCTGGAGTACTACTCCGAGGACCTGCGCTGGCTGGTGCCGGGCAACCATCCGCTGGCCGGCTGGTACGAGAGCCTGGACGCCTTCCTGGAACTCATGGGGCAGACCCACAAGCTCACGGGCGGCACCTTCCGGATGGACCTGGAGGCGGTTCTCGTCGGCCAGGACTGTTCCGCGGACGTATGCCGCAACGTCGCCCTGCGGGACGGCGCGGCCCAGGGCAGCCGGTCCCCGTACGAGCGGATGGACTACCCCGTCTTCCACTTCATGCGGTGGCGGGACGGCCGGATCGTCGAGGGCCGCGACGGGCTCTTCGGAGACTCGGCGACCGCCTTCAGTCAGTTCTGGGCGCCGTTCGCGCCGGACGGAACCCGCAGGGACCGATAGGGGATGAGCGCGATGGACGCACGAGAGATCTTGACCAGGTACTACCAGTACGCCAACGCCGGGGACTGGGACCGCTGGTGCGACCTGTTCGCCGACGACCAGGTCATGGACGAGCAGCTGGCCGGCCACATCGAGGGACTGGAAGTCCTGCGCTCGATGATGAAGGGCATGGGCACGATGTACCGGGTCTTCCGGAACGAGCCCGTGCACTTCCTCGTCGACGGCGAGAAGGCCGCGGCCGTCTCGCACCTGACCGCGGTCAGCGCCTCCGGCGAGGCCATCGAGGCCGAGGTCATGAACTTCTTCCGGATCGTGGACGGAAAGATCGCCTACATG
Source organism: Streptomyces sp. NPDC054849 (assembly GCF_053610945.1). Taxonomy (NCBI): domain Bacteria; kingdom Bacillati; phylum Actinomycetota; class Actinomycetes; order Kitasatosporales; family Streptomycetaceae; genus Streptomyces; species Streptomyces sp. NPDC054849. The sequence continues at coordinate 24,727 of NZ_JBSGZI010000042.1, read as the reverse complement.
GCGAACTACCACGACACGGTTCCCTTCCAGGTACTGAGCCAGGGCTGAGGGGGACCCGTGAGCGTCGAAGAGTACGACTACATCGTCGTGGGATCCGGCACCGCGGGCAGCGTGCTGGCGGCCCGGCTCTCCGAGGACCCGGACGTCTCCGTCCTGGTCCTGGAGGCAGGCGGCCCGCGGATCCCGCCCGAGGTGGACGACCCGTCCTCCTGGTACAAGCTCCTCGGCGGGCCCGTGGACTGGGGCTACACCAGCACCCCGCAGCCGGGCCTCGACGGCCGCCGTACGTACGAACCGCGGGGCAAGGCCCCCGGCGGCAGCAGCAACCTCTACATCATGATGCACATCCGGGGCCACGCCTCGGACTTCGACAACTGGGCCTACCAGGGCGCGGCCGGCTGGGCGCACGAGGACGTGCTGCCGTACTTCGCCCTGCTGGAGGCCCAGGAGGACGCCACCGCCTCCACCACCGGCACCCGGGGTCCCCAGCGGATCACCCACGCCGGGCGGCACGGTCCCAACCCGGTCTCCCGGGCCTTCATCGACGCCGCCGTGGAGCTGGGCCACGAGGAGATCGCCGACTTCAACACCGACGGTCCCCGGCGCGGCCTCTTCGGTACCGGCTGGCATCACATCGACGTGGCCGACGGCCGCCGCCAGGGCGCCCTGGCCGCCTACCTGGAACCGGCGCTCGGCCGCTCCAACCTGACCCTGCGCACCCATGCGCAGAGCACCCGGCTGCTGTTCGACGGGGACACGTGCACGGGCGTCGAGTACGTCCAGCTGAGGGCCCCCGCCACGCTTTCGGACAGCGACGTCCCCGGCCGGACCGTCCGGGACGGGCACAGCAGCGCTGCGGCGCCAGGGCTGCACACCGTACGGGCCCGCCGGGAGGTGGTCGTGGCCGCGGGGGCGATCGAGTCCCCGAAGCTGCTGCTGCTCTCCGGCATCGGCCACCCCGAGCAGCTGAGCGAGCACGGCATCGAGGTCACCGCAGCGCTGCCCGGCGTCGGCGAGAACTTCCACAACCACGTCCTGACCGGGCTGATGGCCGAGGTCACCCAGGAACTCCCGCCGCCGGCGCAGAACCTGTCGGAGAGCGCTCTGTTCCTGTCCTCGCAGCCCGGACTGCCCGCGCCGGACCTCCAGATCGCCTTCGTCCACGTGCCCTTCGACGTGATCGTCGGCCAGGACCACCCCAACACCGTGTCGATCCTGCCCGGCGTCGTGCGCCCGGTCTCGCGCGGCTGGATCAGGCTGGCGAGCGCCGACCCGCTGGCCCACCCGCTGATCAACCCGAACTACCTGGGCGACCGGTGGGACCTGGAGCGGATGGTGCAGGGCGTCAGGATCGCCCGGGAGATCTTCGCGACCTCCGCGTTCTCGCCCTGGTACAAGCAGGAGCTCCAGCCCGGTCCCGGCTACGTGAACGACGACGATCTGCGGACCTTCGTGAAGCAGAAATCGGAGAGCTACCACCACCAGGCCGGCTCCTGCCGCATGGGCGTCGACGACCTCTCCGTCGTCGACCCCGAGCTGCGGGTGCACGGCGTGCGCAATCTGCGCGTCGTCGACGCCAGCGTGATGCCCGCGGTCCCGTCGGGCAACTGCCACACCGCCATCGCGATGATCGCCGAGCGCGCGGCGGACTTCCTGAGGGGGGTGTCCCGTGCCTGACGCCGTGCTGCGCGAGGGTGCGCTGTCCGGGACCCGGATCGCGGTCCTGGTCGAGAGCGACTACTACGAGCCGGAGATCTTCTACTACGGGCACCGGTTCGCGGAGGAGGGCGCCGAGGTCGACTTCCTGACCCGGCTGTGGGGCAACGACTCCATCACCTTCACCGGGCACGAGTACCGGGCGCCCTTCACCGCGAACCAGTCCCTGGAGGGGCTGAGCGATGAGGACCTGCGCCGGTACGCGGCGGTCATCGTGCCCTCCGGCATGGTGGCCGACCGGCTGCGCTACACCGAGGACGTGGACGTCCTCGCCCCGGCGACCGAACTGCTGCGCCGGGCCTTCGAGGAGCCGACCGTCCTGAAGGGGATCATCTGCCACGGCATGTGGCTGGCCTCATCGATCCCGGACAAGGTGCGCGGCCGCAAGGTCGTCTGCCACAACAACCTCATCGGCGACGTCCGGAACATGGGCGCCGAGTACGTCGACGAGGACGTGGTGGTCGACGGGGACCTGGTCACCGGCCGCACCGGCGCCCACCACCACCTGTTCGCCCGCAGGATCATCGAACTGATCGCGGCCGGGCGGGGCCGGGGAGCCGGCTGATGGCCGGGCTGCGGTGGTCGCACGTCGGACTGAACTGCACGGACCAGAAGATCACCGAGGAGTTCTACACCCGGTACTTCGGCTTCACCCGGGCCCGGGTGGTCGACCTCGGGGAGGCCCGGATCGTGTTCCTGCGCAAGGGGGACGCGTACCTGGAGCTCTTCGCGGCCGGCGCCGTCGAACCGGCCCGCGCGGCGCCGGGGGTCCCCCCGGCGGTAGCGGAGGGAGACGGTCCGCAGGCACCCGGCCGGATGCGCCACCTGGCCTTCCAGACCGACAGCGTGGACGCGTTCCTGGCCGATCTGGGCGACGCGGCGGAAGTGACCTTGGGACCGCTCGACTTCGACGACTTCATCTGCGGGTGGCGCACCGTGTGGGTCCGCGATCCCGACGGGGTCATCGTCGAGGTCAGCCAGGGATACGAGGACGACCGCTCTCACGAGGGCTCTCACGACAAGGACGGTGCATGACATGGCGGATGCCGTGAGCTTCTCCTTCTCCGACACCATCGCGGGCTACGTCGTCCGCTTCGACTCCGGTACCCGCGTGCTGCGGCTGAAGACCCCGGACGGCCGGGAGTCCGACGTCTCGCTGGCCGGCGACCCCAGCGCCGAGCTGGTCCGCAACCTGGACGAGCCCTACATCGACGCCTCCGGGCACATCGACGAGATGCTCTCCCCGGGCCGGTTCCTCTTCGTCTACGGGGTCCACTACCCGGAGCGGGGCGGGCGCTTCGACGCCAAGCGCCTGGTGTTCCTGGGCCGCGGCGCCGAGGACTACCGCTTCGAGGAGCCCAGCTGGTGGATCAAGCAGATCGAGTCGCTGGCCGACTTCTACAAGCGGGCGCAGTTCGGCGACGGGCCGGTGGACTTCACCGAGTACCGCACCGAGATCCGGCTCGGCGGTGACAAGACCGCCAGTCACGTCCAGGAGACCGACACGATCTCCCGCCTGGTCTACGGCATGGCCTCGGCCTACCTGCTGACCGGCAAGGACGAGTACCTGGAGGTGGCCGAGCGCGGCACCGAGTACCTGCGCAAGCACATGAGGGTAGTGGACGGCGAGGAGGACGTGGTCTTCTGGTACCACGGCATCAGCGTCGACGGGGACACCGAACGCAAGCTGTTCACCTCGGAGTTCTCCGACGACTACGACGCGATCCCGATGTACGAGCAGATCTACGCGCTGGCCGGGCCCATCCAGACGTACCGGATCACCGGTGACATCCGGATCAAGAACGACGCGGACGCCACCATCCGGCTGTTCGACAAGTTCTTCTTCGACCCGGAGCAGGGCGGCTACTACTCGCACATCGACCCGATCCTCTTCAGCGCCGACCACGAGTCCCTCGGGGAGAACGCCGAGCGCAAGAACTGGAACTCGGTCGGCGATCACGCGCCCGCGTACCTGATCAACCTGTACCTGGCGACCGGCGACCAGAAGTACGCCGACTTCCTCGAGTACACCTTCGACACCATCGCGGACAAGTTCCCGGACTACAAGAACAGCCCCTTCGTCCAGGAGCGCTTCTTCCGCGACTGGTCGCACGACACCGCGCACAGCTGGCAGCAGAACCGTGCGGTGGTCGGCCACAACCTGAAGATCGCCTGGAACCTGATGCGGATGAACTCGCTGAAGGCCAAGCCGGCCTACGAGGAGCTCGCCAGGAAGATCGGCGCGATCATGCCGGCGGTCGGCAGCGACCTGCAGCGCGGCGGCTGGTACGACGTCGTGGAGCGGCTCAAGTCCGGAGACGAGGAGACGTATCGTTTCGCCTGGCACGACCGCAAGGCCTGGTGGCAGCAGGAGCAGGCGATCCTCGCCTACCTCATCCTGAACGGCACGGTCGGCGGCGAGGCGAACCTGCGCGAGGCCCGGCAGGCGCAGGCCTTCTACAACACCTTCTTCCTCGACCACGACGAGGGCGCCGTCTACTTCAACGTGCTCGCCAGCGGCACGCCGTACCTGCTCGGCACCGAGCGGCTCAAGGGCAGCCACTCGATGTCCATGTACCACTCGGCGGAGCTCTGCTACCTCTCCGCCGTCTACAACAACCTGCTCATCAACGGCCGGGAGATGGACTTCCACTTCCAGCCCGACCCGGCCGGCCTGCCCGACCGCGTCCTGCGCGTCTCGCCCGACCTGCTCCCGGCCGGCTCGGTGCGGATCGCGTCCGTGGAGATCGACGAGAAGCCGTACACCGACTTCGACGCCGACGCCCTCACCGTGCGGCTGCCCGACGTCCAGGGGCGGGTGAAGGTCAAGGTCCGGCTGCGTCCAGTGGCCAAGAAGTAGCGCTCAACGGGGGGCGCCCCAACCAGAGGGGAATGCAATGACTCTCAACGTCAAGGAACGCCGGAACAAGACGGGCACCGTGCTCGTCGCCACCGGTGAGATCAACAGCGAGACATCCGGCTCGCTGCTCCAGGCCCTGCTGCCGCTCGTCCGCGAGGGCAAGCCGCTGAAGATCGACCTCACGGCGGTCACCTACGTCTCCAGTGCCGGCCTGCGCACCCTGCTCGTCGTCTACCGCGAGGCGCAGCACGCCGGCGTCGCCGTCACCCTCTACGGGGTGAGCGAGGAAGTCCGGTTCGTCATGTCGGCCACCGGCTTCCTCGACTTCTTCGAGACCGGGGAGGCCGTCGCGGCGGCCGCCAAGGCCAAGGCCAAGGCCGCGCGATGAGCGAGACCCGGTCCGAGCAGGTGCTGCGCGTCGACGCGTACCCGACCCACGAGGTGGGCGGGTACCGCGTCCGCGCGGGCAAACCGTTCCCCTTCGGGGCCAACGTGGTCCCCGGTGGGGTCAGCTTCTCCGTCTTCTCCGACCAGGCCACCTCCATGACCCTGGTCATCTACAAGCGCGGAGAGCCCGAACCGATGGCCGAACTGGAGTTCCCCGAGGAATTCCGGACCGGCAGCGTGTTCGCCATGACCGTCTTCGGCCTCGACCACGAGAACATCGAGTACGGGTACCGAGCCGACGGCCCCTACGACCCGGTCACCGGCCACCGCTTCGACGCCCGGCAGGTCCTCTCCGACCCCTACGCCCGGCTGATCGCCGGGCGCGACGTCTGGGGTGTGGAGCCGGACCGCAGCCGCGGCTACCAGTACCGCTCCCGCGTCTGCCTCCAGGACTTCGACTGGGGCGACGACACCCCGCTGGGCATCCCCGCCGAGGACCTCGTCGTGTACGAGGCCCATGTGCGCGGCTTCACCCGGCACCCCAACTCGCAGGTGAGCGCCCCCGGCACCTTCGCCGGACTGCGCGAGAAGATCCCGTACCTGAAGGAACTCGGGGTCAACTGCATCGAGCTGCTCCCCGTGTTCGAGTTCGACGAGAGCGACAACCCGCGCTCCAACCCGGAGACGGGCGAGCGGCTCTTCGACTACTGGGGCTACAACACCGTCTCCTTCTTCGCGCCCAAGGCCGGCTACGCGGCCACCGGGCGGTACGGGATGCAGGGCGACGAGTTCCGCACCCTGATCAAGGAACTGCACGCGGCCGGCATCGAGGTCATCCTGGACGTCGTCTTCAACCACACCGCCGAGGGCAACGAGCAGGGGCCGACGATCTCCTTCAAGGGGCTCGACAACGCCACCTACTACATGCTCACGCCCGAGGGGTACTACTTCAACTTCAGCGGCACCGGCAACACCGTCAACTGCAACCACCCCGTCGTGCGCAACTACGTGCTCGACTGTCTGCGTCACTGGGTCGCCGACTACCACATCGACGGCTTCCGCTTCGACCTCGCGGCCATCCTCGGCCGGGCCTTGGACGGCACCCCGCTGCCCAACCCGCCGCTGCTGGAACTGCTCGCCTACGATCCGGTCCTGCGGCACACGAAGCTCATCGCCGAGGCCTGGGACGCGGGGGGCCTCTACGAGGTCGGCAACTTCCCGGCGTACGGGCGCTGGGCGGAGTGGAACGGGAAGTACCGCGACACCGTGCGCAGCTTCCTCAAGGGCGACCCGGGGGTCACCGGCGAACTGGCCACTCGCATCGCCGGCTCGCCCGACCTCTACTCCAGCCGCGGCACCGCGGCCTCGGTCAACTTCCTGACCGCGCACGACGGATTCACCCTCGCCGACCTGGTCTCCTACAACGACAAGCACAACGAGGCCAACGGCGAGAACAACAACGACGGCGCCAACGACAACAACAGCTGGAACTGCGGCGTAGAGGGGCCCACCGACGACCCCGAGGTCAACGCCCTGCGGACCCGGCAGATGAAGAACGCGCTCGCCATCCTCCTCACCAGCCAGGGCATCCCGATGCTGCTGTCCGGGGACGAGGTCGCGCGCACCCAGCAGGGCAACAACAACACGTACTGCCAGGACAACGAACTGTCCTGGTTCGACTGGGACCAGGTCGACGAGAACGCCGAACTGCTGCGGTTCACACGCGAGATGATCGCCTTCCGCAAGCACCACCGCGAGCTGCGCTCCACCTCCCACCCCACCGGCCGGGTCCGCGACGACCTCGGCCTGCCGGACATCAGCTGGCACGGGGAGCGGGCCTGGCAGCCCGACTGGTCGGCCGAGAGCCGGCTGCTGGCGGTGGCCCGCTGCGGCACCGGGGACGACGACGTGGTGTACGTGGCCATGAACGCGCACTGGGAGTCGCACGACCTGGAACTGCCGGCCCTGCCGGGCGGGCGCAGCTGGCACCTGTTCGCCGACACGGGGGCCGCGGCGCCGCACGACATCCGCAGCCCCGGCGCCGAGCAGGAACTGGACAACGCCGGGAAGTACCTGATCGGCCCGCGTTCGGTCGTGATCCTGGTGGGCCGCACGAACGATCGCGACGACGTCGACACGCCCTGACCGAAGGAGACTGACATGCCGCTTTCCGTGTCCCTGAGCATCGAGGGCGAGACCACCGTGATCGAACTGACGGGCGAGCTGGACGCCAAGACCGCGCCGGAGTTCCACCAGACCATCGAGAAGGCCGCGGGCCACGGCACCAGCACCGTGGAGATCAGGATGGCCGGCGTCGGCTACATGGCCAGCGCCGGACTGCGTTCCCTGGTCTTCGCCCAGCAGAAGGTCGCGAACCACGTCACCATCAAGGTGGTCGGTGCCATCGAGCCCGTGTCCCGGACCATCCGGACGGCAGGGCTCGACCGCAGCATCGTCCTCTCCGATGAGTGACCACCGTGACTGACATGGTCGAACTGGCGAGGACGCCCGCCGTACTGGAGGTGCCCGCGACGGTGGGGGCACTGGGCGACATCGCCTCGTTCGTCCTGCGGCTGGCCGGCCGGGCGGGCCTGGACAAGCGCGCCTCCTACCGGCTTCGGCTGGCCGTGGACGAACTGGCCACGAACATCGTGATGCACGGGTACCGGGGCGGCGACGGACGGATCACCGTCCGCGGCCGCTCCGGCCCCGGCCGGGTGCGGATCGTCATCGAGGACTCCGCACCCGCCTTCGACCCCGTCGAGGGCCGCCTGCCCCCCGCCCCCGGGGTCCCCCCGGAGAACCGGCGGATCGGCGGACTCGGCATCCACCTGGCACTCACCAGCGTGGACGAGTTCGGCTACGCGTACAGGGACGGCCGCAACATCAGCACGCTCGCCGTGTACGCCGAGGGGACGGACCGATGCCCTCCACGACCGTGATCATCCTCGATGAGTACCCGCCACCGCCGCCCGAGCTGCTCGACGCCCTGCGGACGATGGACGCCTCGCTCGTCACCCGCACGCTGACCGAGCTGCGCGAAGGCCCACAGGAACAGCTGCCCGTCGCGGACGTCCTGCTCGCCCCGGCCGAGTGCGACGGGGAGGCCGTACGGCTGGCTGTACGCCGGCTGCGCCGCTGGGCCGGGGCCCCCATCGTCGTCGTCTGGACCGTGACGCATTTCGCCGCACTGGAGGAACACGTCCGGATCGGACACGACTACCTCGTACCGCCCTTCCTGCCCGCCCTCGTGGGAGCCCGGCTGCACAGTTGCTCGGAGCGCGCCGGACTCGGCCGCACCCTGCGCGAAGCCGACGCCCGCGCCGAACTCATGGGCTACGAGAAGGAGCTGGAGATCGGCCGGGAGATCCAGGCCGGCTTCCTGCCCGAATCGCTGCCCGTCCCCGCCGGCTGGGAGATCGACGTGCGCTTCCGGCCCGCCCGGCAGGTCGCCGGGGACTTCTACGACGTCTTCGAGATCTCCCGCGGCCGCCGCCTCGCCTTCGTCGTCGCCGACGTCTGCGACAAGGGGGTCGGCGCCGCGCTCTTCATGGCGCTCATCCGGTCGCTGCTCCGGCACACCGCGCAGAACAGCGGCCTGCAGCACCTGGTCGCCGCCGGACGGGCCGGCGGCAGCCGGCGGATCCCGGTCGTCGGCGCCACCCCGCTGCTCAACGCGGTCACCGCCACCAACGGCTACCTCACCCGCAACCACCTGCGGCAGGGCTATTTCGCCACCCTGTTCTTCGGGGTGCTGGACCCGCTCACCGGCAGCCTCGTCTACATCAACGGCGGCCACAATCCGCCCCTGCTGCTGCCCGCCGACGGCGGCCCGCCCGCCGCCCTGGACATCACGGGGCCCGCGGTCGGCGTCCAGCCCGACTGCGTCTACACCCTCGGCTACGCCCAGCTGAACCCGGGCGACACCCTGTTCGTGTTCACCGACGGAGTGCCCGAGGCCCGCTGTCCGAACGGCAGCTTCCTCGGCGACGAGCGGATGCTTGAACTGCTCGCCGCCACCCCGGCGAGCGGCAAGGACATGGTCGACCGGGTGGACCTGGCGGTGCGCGAGCACACGGGCACCGCCGAGCAGCACGACGACGTCACCATGCTGGCCCTGCACCGGCCACGCGCGGCGCGGGGGCCGCGCGCGGACGGCGCCCGCCACCGGGTGGTGGCCTAGATGACCCGCACCATCGTGGTGCACTCGCACCGCGGCGGGACGGGGAAGTCCTCGGTACTGGCGAACCTCGCGCTGCTGATCGCGGCCGGGGGCCGCCGGGTGGGGGTGGTGGACACCGACATCCAGTCACCCACCCTGGACCTGCTGTTCCGGCTCGGGCCCGGCCCCTCGCTGGCCGACTACCTGCTCGGCCGCTGCGAGATCGAGGCCACCGCCCAGCAGGTGGGCGCCGGTTCCGGTCCGGGCGTGCTGTACGTCGTACCGGCCCGGACCGGTACGGCCGCCCTGCGCGAGATCATGGCCGGCGGCTACGACGTGGGGCTGCTGCCGGAGGGCTTCGACCGGCTGGCCCGGCACCACGCCCTCGACGTGCTGCTGCTCGACACCCACGCCGGACTCAACAACGAGTCGGTGACCGCCATGGCGAGCGCCGACGTACTGATGATCATGGCCCGGGCCGACCGGATCGACCTCTCCGGGGTCGAGGAGACCATCGCCCTCGCCGGGCGCCTGACCTGTCGGCGGGCCCTGGTACTGAGCATGGCCCCCGAGGGCATCGACCGGGACGCGGCCCGTCGGCGCTCCGAGGAGGTCTACCGGGCACCCCTGGCCGGAATCCTTCCGTACTCGCCGGAAATGGCGGCCCTGTACGGGGAGCGCATATTTGCAGAAGCCCATCCCGACCACCCCCTGGTCGGTGAATTCCGCACCATCATCTCGGCGTTGGACGCACGTGACGAAGTATCGCGGGCCTGACGTCACCCCCTTACGCCCCCTGCGGGGGGCGTGTTGAATCGGCAGCGAATCCAGAACAAGGAGAGAATCATGAAGATTCTCGTCGTCATGACGGCCAAGGCCACACTGCATCTCCTGGACGGAGAACAGCATCCCTCGGGATTCTGGGCCGAGGAATTCGTCGTTCCCTTTTCCCTCTTCAAGGCGGCCGGCCACGACGTGGACGTGGCGACGATCGCCGGCCGGGCGCCCACGGTCGACCAGACGAGCATCGACCCCCAGTTCCTCCGCTGGGTCCGCCCCCAGGGTTCACCGGACGAGGACGCGGCCAACGCCGCCGAGTACGTCCGGGTCATCGAGAACACCCCCCAGCTGAAAACCCCCCTCGCTCTGGAGGACCTCACCGAGAAGGACATCGCCGACTACGACGGCGTGTACGTCAGCGGCGGCCACGGCGCCATCGGCGACCTGCCCAAGTCCGACGAGCTCGCCCAGATCCTGCGCTGGGTCATCGCCCAGGACAAGCCCCTCGCCACGGTGTGCCACGGCCACACCTCGCTGCTCGCCCTGCGCGACGGCGAAGGCCGCTGGCCGTTCGAGGGCTACCGGATGACGGCCTTCTCCCACAGCGAGGAACTGGTCACCAACATGGCCGGCCGGCTCCCGCTGATCCTGGAGCTCGAACTCACCCGGCTCGGCGCGCGCTACGAGAAGGCCGACGTCATCTGGGACACGCACGTGGTCGTCGACCGCAAGCTGACGACCGGTCAGAACCCCTACTCCTCCAAGGCCCTCGCCGAGACCTTCTTACGGCAGCTCGCGAAGGGCTAGTACCGCCCCCGCATCCGAAACGGAAGGCAGCCATGACCAAGCGTGAGCTGAGCGGCCAGCCCTTGGCCAACCCCGGGAAACTGTTCATCGGCGGCAAGTGGGTTCCGGCCCAGGACGGCCGCACCGAGCCGGACGTCAGCCCCGTGGACGGACAGGAGATCGTGCCGGTGGCCCAGGCCACCGCCGCCGACGCGGACGCGGCCGTCGCCGCCGCCCGCACGGCGTACGAGGAAGGCCCCTGGAGCAGACTGTCAGCCCAGGAGCGCGCGCTGCGGCTGAACCGGGTCGGGGAGCTCATCGAGCGCGACCTCGAAGAGATAGCCCTGCTGGAGACCGTGGACATGGGCAAGCCCTTCGCCTTCTCCAGCACGGTCGACGCCCCCATGGCCGCCCAGCTCATGCACTACTACGCCGGCGCCGTGACCCGGGTCGACGGCTCCTCGCGGGCCCCGGCCGGGGGCCAGCTCGCGTACACCCTGCGCGAACCGCTCGGCGTGGTCTGCGCCATCACCCCGTTCAACTTCCCGCTGCTGCTGTCGATGACGAAGATCGCACCGGCGCTCGCGGCGGGGAACACGGTGGTCCACAAGCCCTCCCCGGCCACCCCGCTCACCGCACTGAAGATCGCCGAGCTCTTCCAGGAGGCGGAGATCCCGGACGGCGTGCTGAACGTGATCACCGGTCCCGGCGTGGAACTGGGGGAGACCCTCACCGACCACCCCGGCATCGACAAGATCGCCTTCACCGGCTCCACCTCCGTCGGCCAGTCCATCATCCGCAAGGCGGCCGGCACCCTGAAGAAGGTGACGATGGAGCTCGGCGGCAAGTCCGCCAACATCGTCTTCGCCGACGCGGACCTCGACGCCGCCGAGGAGCTCGCCTTCTTCGGCATCTACTACAACAAGGGCGAGATCTGCACCGCCGGCTCCCGGCTGCTGCTGCACCGCCCCATCCACGACGAGATGGTCGAACGCCTGGTCCGCCGGGCCGCCGCCCTCAAGCCCGGCGACCCGCGCGATCCGGCCACCCTCTTCGGGCCGCTCGCCCACCGCGGCCAGTTCGACAAGGTCAGCTCCTACATCGAGATCGGCGAGAAGGAAGGCGCCGTCCTGCGCACCGGGGGCACCGGATGGACCCCCGAAGGCGCCTCCAACGACCTCTCGGCCGGCTTGTACTTCCTGCCGACCGTCTTCACCGGCGTCGACAACGGCATGCGGATCGCCCAGGAGGAGATCTTCGGCCCGGTCCTGTCGATCATCCCCTTCGACACCGAGGAGGACGCCGTCCGCATCGCCAACGACAGCGCGTACGGCCTCGCCGCCGGCGTCCACACCAAGGACCTGCGGCGCGCCCACCGGGTCGCCTCGCAGATCAAGGCCGGCACGGTCTGGGTCAATTGCTACAACCAGTACGACCCCGCCGTGCCCTACGGCGGTTACAAGGCCTCCGGCTACGGCCGTGAATGCGGCCCCGAGTCGCTGGAGAGCTACACCCAGACCAAGTCGGTCTGGATCGGCATGGACTGACACCCTTCTTCCCGAGGAGCGTCAATGCGGACAGGCATCATCGGCACCGGGCGGATCGGCTCGACCCTCGCCAGGATCCTCGTGGCGGCAGGCCACCAGGTCGTCCTGGCCAACGCCCGGGGCCCGCAGACCCTCGGCCCGCTCGTGGCCGAGCTGGGACGCGCGGCCTCGGCGGCGCACCCCGCCGAGGCCGCCGGCCAGGCCGAACTCCTGGTGCTGATGGTGCCCTTCGACAGCGTCCGGGGGCTGCTCCCGCCGCACGTCGTGCAGGACAAGGTGGTCATGGACGCCACGAACGCGTTCGGCGGCCCCGGCACCCCGGCCGACCTCGGCGGGCGCGGCTCCAGCGACCTGGTCGCCGAGTGGTATCCCGACGCCCAGATCGTGAAATCCCTGAACACCATGCATTTCGAAACCCTCGCCGTCGCGGGCACCGCACCCGGAGAACGCCTGGCCCATTTCACCGCGGGCGACGACGTGAAAGCGAAAGAAATCGTCACGGGAATCATCACGGATCTGGGATTCGCGCCCGTCGACACCGGCCCGCTGCACTCCGGGGGAATTCTCCAACAGCCCGGCGGGCCCCTCTTCAACCGGCCGCTCACGGAAGCGCAGGCGCTGGCATGGATATCACACTGAAGGTGAACGGAAGACCCGAGCAGTTCTCGGCGCAGCCGAACGAACTGCTCGTGGAACGGCTCCGCGACGGCCTCGGACTGACCGGGACCAAGGTCGGCTGCGACACCGGCCAGTGCGGCTCCTGCGTCGTCCGGCTCGACGGCAGGTCCGTCAAGAGCTGCCTGATCCTCACCGCCGCGGCCGCCGGCTCCGAGGTGGCGACCATCGAGGGCGTCACCACCCCCGGCGGTGAACTGTCCGGCCTCCAGGAGGCGCTGCGCCGGGAGCACGGCACCCAGTGCGGCTTCTGCACCCCCGGCATGGTCATGGCCCTCGGCGAGCTCGTCGACTCCACCGCCGACGGCCCGGCCCCCACCGAGCCCGAGATCCGTGAGTGGCTCACCGGGAACCTGTGCCGCTGCACCGGCTACCACAGCGTCGTACGCGGGGTGCAACGCGCCTGCGCGGTCGCCCGAGCCGAGGTGCCCGCCGGCATCCACGAGGCCGGCACCGTCGCCGCATCCACCACTGCCGGACAGGAGGCGTGAGGGACATGACCGCAGTGACGGGGGACGTCCCGGCCGTGGGGAACGGCGTGCTCGGGCAGCCGCTGGACAGCCGCGAGGATCCGCAGCTGCTGCGCGGCGAGGCGACGTACGTGGCGGACATCGACCTGCCGGGCACCACGCACATGGCCATCCTGGGCAGCCCGGTGGCCCACGCGAAGATCCTCTCCATCCAGACCAAGGCGGCCGGGCAACTGCCCGGCGTGCTGAAGGTGGCCACCGCCGCCGACTTCACCGACGTCATGCCGCTGCCCTGCATCTGGATCCCGGGCGGGGTCGAGAGCCACTTCCCGCCCCACCCCTACGGCCTTCCCGGTTCCCGCCCGGTCCTGACCGGCGACACCGTGCGGCACGTCGGCGACCCCATCGCCGTGGTCGTCGCCGAGACCCCCCGCCAGGCCGCCGCGGCGCTGGCCGCGATCACCGTCGAGTACGAGCCGCTGCCCGTGGTCACCCGGGCCGACGAGGCGCTCGCCGACGGGGCGCCCCAGCTGCACGAGGCCGTGCCGGGCAACCTGAACGCGTACTGGACCTGCGGCGACAAGGACCGCACCGACGCGGCCATCGCCGAAGCCGAGGTGACCGTCGAGCTCGACCTCGTGAACCAGCGCACCATCAACAGTCCCATCGAGCCGCGCGGCGCGGTCGGCGACTACCACGCCGCCACCGGCGAGTACACGCTCTACGCCTCCACCCAGGGCCCGCACAACCACCGCTTCCTGCTCTCCGCCCTGGTCCTCGGCATCCCCTTCAACAAGCTCCGGGTGATCGCCCCGACCGTGGGCGGCAGCTTCGGCACCAAGGGCTACCTGTATCCCGACATGGCCCTGGTCCTGCTGCTCTCCAAGGCGCTCGGCCGGCCCGTGAAATGGGTGGACACCCGCACCGGGCTGATGAACTCCACCGTCCAGGGCCGCGACCACCGCCAGCACGTCACGCTGGCCGGCACCCGCGACGGCCGGATCACCGCCGTGCGCTGCACCAGCTACGCCAACCTCGGCGCGTACCCCTCGACGATCGGCCCCGGTGTCGCCACCGCCCTGATGGGCCGCTCCATCAGCGGGATGTACGACATCGACGCCGCGTTCTGCGAGGTGTACGCCGCCTTCACCAACACCGTGTCCCTCGGCGCCCAGCGCGGCAGCGGGCGCGCCGAGGCCGCCTTCCTCATGGAGCGCCTGGTCGACCGGTACGCCTCCGAGATCGGCATGGACCCGGCCGCCGTCCGCCGCAAGAACCTGGTGCCGAAGGAGAAGTTCCCCTACGACAACGGCCTCGGCTGGACCTACGACTCGGGGAACTACCTGCTGAACTTCGACAAGGCCGTCGAACTGTCGGGCTACGCCGACATGCCCGCCCGCAAGGCCGAGGCCCGCAGCCGCGGCAAGCGGCTCGGCGTCGGCCTCGCCACGTACGTCGCGATCTGCGGAGTCGGCCCCTCCACCCGGATGTCCCAGGAGGGCATGCTCGGCGGCACCTGGGAGAGCGCCAACATCCGCGTCCACCCGACCGGCGAGGTCACCGTCACCGTCGGCTCCGCCTCCACCGGCCAGAGCCACGGCACCGTCTTCGCGCAGGTCGCCGCCGACGAGCTCGGCATCGACCCGGACACCGTGCAGGTCCTCGAAGGCGACACGCAGAAGGCTCCCTACGGGCAGGGCACCTACGGCTCGCGCTCCTACAGCATGGCCGCGCCCGCCGTCGCCCTCACCGCCCGGAAGATCAAGAGCAAGCTGGTCCGGGCCGGCGCCGTCTTCCTCGGCGTCCCCGAGGACAAGGTCGTATACGAGGGCGGCAGGATCCACGAAGAGGGCAACGAGGAGAACACCAAGACCTTCGCCGAACTGGCGATGGCCATGTGGTACGGCTGGGGGCTGCCCCCGGAGATCGAGCCGGCCCTCGACGAGACCACCCACTTCGACCCGCCGGACTTCAACTACCCCTTCGGGACGCACGTCGCGGTCGTCGAGATCGACGAACTGACGGGCGAGACCGAGGTGGTGGCCTACACCGCCGTCGACGACGCCGGGAACATCGGCAACCCGAAGATCGTCCACGGACAGATCGAAGGCAGCATCGTCCACGGCCTCGGTCAGGCCCTCATGGAGATCGCCGAATACGACGGGAACGGTCTGCTCGTCAGCGCGGACCTGACCAACTACGCCCTGCCGCGCGCCGCCGACGTGCCGTTCTTCACGCTCGACAAGACCGTCACGCCCAGCCCCCACAACCCGCTCGGCGCCAAGGGCGCGGGTGAGATCGCCACCGTCCCGCCCGCCGCGGCCGTCGTCAACGCAGTCGTCGACGCCCTCTCCGACCTGGGCGTCCAGCACATCGACATGCCGGTCACCCCCGAGAAGGTGTGGCGCCGCCTGAGAGGGGAATCCCAGTGATCCTCACCGAGTTCGACTACGTCCGGCCCGCCGGCCTCGACGAGGCACTGTCCCTGCTGTCCGGGACGCGCGGCGCCCGGGTCCTGGCCGGCGGGCAGAGCCTTCTCCCCGGCCTGCGCACGGGAGCCGAGCACGCCCGGCTGCTCGTCGACATCCGCCAGCTGGCCGAACTGCGCGGCGTCGGGCGCACCCCGGACGGTCCGCGGCTGCGCATCGGTGCATGCACCACGCTCGCCGAGCTCGCCGCGGATCCGCTCGTGCTCGCCGAGGCACCGGAACTGGCCGCCGCGGCCCGCTCCAACGGCGACCCCCAGGTCCGCAACCTCGGCACCGTCGGCGGCAACCTCGCCGCCGCCGGGCGGGCCACCGACCTGCCCGTCGCCGCCCTCGCCGCCGACGCCGTCGTCGAACTGGCCGGACCCGGCGGGCGGTCGACCCTGACCGCCGAGGAGTTCGCGGCCGGCGGCGCACCCGCCGGCACGGTCCTGACGGCCCTGCTGGTGCCCGCCGCCGGGCGGGCCGCCGCCTTCGAGAAGACCGCCGACCGGGCCACCCGCTATCCGGTGTGCGCCGTCGCCGTACGGATCACCCCGGACGGGCCGCGCATCGCCGTCACCGGAGCCACCTCGCGCGCGCTGCGGCTGCGCGGCGTCGAGGACCGGCTGCGCGGAGGCCCGTACGGCACGGATGCCGTGCTCGCCGCCTTCCGCGCCGAACCCCGGGAGCTGTTCGTCCCCGGGCGCGGCACCTCGGCCGAGTACCTCGGCCACCTCGCGGGGGTCCTGACGGCCCGAGCCTTGCAGAGGGCCGGTCGGGCACTCGCCTGACCGGCCGCCACGGGACCCGCAACGGGGCCCATCACGGGGGAGTTGAGTGAAGCAGTGGCCGAACCGTCCAAGACGACCACGGGAGTGACCGTGCACCCAGCCGCCCGTGCGGCCGGTGGGGCCGTTGCGCCCAGAGGCTCCGGCTTCTGGGTGGTGGGCGCGGTGCTCGTCCTGCTGATGCTCTCCTCCTCCGTGCCCTCCGCCCTCTATGTGCTCTACCAGCAGGAATGGGGACTGTCCTCCGGCACGATCACGGTGGTCTTCGCCCTGTACGCCGTCACCGTGCTTGCCGGGCTCCTGCTGTTCGGGTCGCTCTCCGACACCCTGGGCCGGCGCCCGGTCCTGGCCGCCGGACTGCTCCTGGCGATCGTCTCCATGGTCCTGTTCGCCGCGGCCCAGGGGCTCGGGCTGCTGCTCGCGGCCCGCGCCGTACAGGGGCTCGCGGTGGGCCTCGCCACCGGGGCGATGGGTGCGGCCCTGCTGGAACTCAGCCCCGCGTCGAGGCCTGCGCTCGGCGCCCAGGTCAACAGCGCCGGCCCGACCGTGGGCATCGGGCTGGGCGGGCTGGGGGCCGGACTGCTCGTCCAGTTCGCGCCCGCGCCGACCGTCCTGAGCTACCTGCTGCTGGTCGGTGCCTTCGCCGTGACCCTGGTGGGGGTGATCCGGATGCGGGAGAGCGCGCCGGGCGCCGGGGGCCGCTTCCGGGTGGTCCCGCACCGGATCCACGTACCGGCCGGCGCCCGCGGCCGCTTCGCCGTCCTCGTCCTGACCATCGTCGCCGTCTGGTCGGTGGGCGGCTTCTACCTCTCGCTCGGCCCGCACCTGGCGCTCTCGCTGCTGCAGTCCACCAACTACCTCGTCGGCGGGGCCACGGTCGCCCTGCTGGCCGGCGCCGCCACCGTCGCCCAGCTGATGCTCGGCCGCACCGAGGCGCTGCGCACCGCCGTGCTCGGACTGCTCGGCCTGCTGACCGGCCTCGGTCTGGTGCTGCTGGCGCTGGGCCTCGGCTCGGCCCCCGTGTTCCTGGCGGCCACGGCCGTGCTGGGCAGCGGCTGGGGCGCCGCCTTCCTCGGTTCCTTCCGCGCGCTGAGCATGCTCGCCGACCCGGCGCACCGCGGTGAACTGACCGCCGCCGTATACGTTTTCGCGTACCTCGCCATGAGCGTGCCGGCGGTCCTCGCCGGCATGCTCACCAACATCCACGGGCTGCACCGCACCTCGGTCGGCTTCATGGCCGCCGTCGCCGCGGTGTGCGCACTGGCCCTGCTGGCCACGCTGCGGCTGGCCGCCCGGACCCGGGCCGAGGGGAGTACGGCGTGAACGCCACGGAGCTGCGGTCCGCCCTGCACGGGCTGGAGATCTTCGCCGGGATCACCGGGGAGCAGCTGGACTGGCTGGTCTCGGTCTCGCAGCCCCGGGTCCTCGCCGACGGGGAGGTGCTCTTCCGGGACGGCGAGGAGGCCACCGGCTTCCACGTCCTGCTGTCGGGCGGGCTGGTCGTCACCAAGGTCGTCGACGGCCGGGAGGAGGTGCTCACCCGGCACTCCACCGAGGAGGAGAGTGCCGCCGCCGAGGACCACGACGGCAAACCGTCGGCCGCCCACCGGTTCACCGGCGAGCTGCCGCTGCTGACCGACGGCGCATACGTGGCCACCGCGGCCGCGAGCGGCCCGTCGACCACCGTCGTGGCGTATCCGAAGGCGGTCTTCTTCGAGATGCTGACCCGGTGCCACGGGGTGGCCGCCGTACTGATCCCCGTGCTGGCCTGGCGGATCAAGTCCTCCGAGGTGCAGGCCCGCAAGCGGGCCACCGTGGAGGCGCTCGGCACCCTCGCCGCCGGCCTCGCGCACGAGCTGAACAACCCGGCGGCCGCCGTGGCGCGGGCAGCCCAGGAACTGGCCCCCGCGCTGGACCGGCTCACCCGCACCGCCCAGGCCTGGGGCGCGGCCGCCACCGGCGCGGAGCGCTCGGTCTTCGACCGGCTCGCCGGCGAGCTCGACACGCTGCCGCCGCCGGTGACCACCGACCCGTTCGCCCAGGCCGACGCCGAGGAGGAGATGGCCGACTGGGCCGAGGAGGCGGGCGCCGAAAGGCCCGGCCTGCTCGGCTCGGGGGTGTCGGACCTCGGACTGGACCTGGGCTGGCTGCTGAAGCGGCTGGAGGGCGTCGGCGAGCCGGCCCGCGCCTGCGCCCTGGACCACCTGGCGGCGCTGCTGGAGATGCGGTCGCTCGCCGCGGAGCTGCGGGCGGCGGGTCCCCGGATCTCCCAACTCGTCGCCGCGACCCGGGATTACGCCAATCTCGACCGGGCGCCCGAACAGCGCTTCCCGGTGACCGAGGGGCTGGAGAACACGCTGGTCGTGCTGCGTGCCAAGCTCGCCGGCATCAGCATCGTCCGTGAGTACGAGCCCGACCTGCCCGAACTGACGGGCTACCCGGGCGAGTTGAATCAGGTGTGGACCAACCTGGTCGACAATGCTGCCGAGGCCATGGAGGGCTCCGGCGTGCTGACCCTGCGCGCACGCGCCGAGGGCGTCTGCATGGTCGTGGAGATCGCCGACACCGGCCGGGGCATCCCGGAGGAATCCCTGCCGCGGATCTTCGAGCCCTTCTACACCACCAAGGACGTGGGCAAGGGCACGGGGCTGGGGCTGCACCTCAGCTATCGCATCGTGACCCAGCGTCACCACGGGTCGATCACCGCCCGCTCGCGGCCCGGCGAGACCCGGATGGTCGTCCGGCTGCCCTTCGCCGGCAGTGCCCGGTCCTGCGCCTCACCTGCCACGACACCCGATACGGCATCCGCCGTGCGGACCTTCTCGAGTTGAAACGGAGTCGACATGGCCACGTACGACATCTCCAAGCTGCACCCGG
Source organism: Streptomyces sp. NPDC054849 (assembly GCF_053610945.1). NCBI lineage: Bacteria > Bacillati > Actinomycetota > Actinomycetes > Kitasatosporales > Streptomycetaceae > Streptomyces > Streptomyces sp. NPDC054849. The sequence goes on along the minus strand of NZ_JBSGZI010000042.1, from coordinate 5,211 downwards.
TGTTCGTCCGACAGATGGACGCGCTGGCCGCCCTGGACATCGAGGCGGTGATGAAGAACTACACCGACGACGCCGTGCTGCTGCGCTTCGAGGGCGCCTCGGTGGGCATCGAGGCCGTTCGCGAGACGTTCACCGGCTATCTCACCGTGAAGCCCACCCTCGTGGAACTCCAGGAGTACATCGAGACCGAAGACACCATCTTCTACCGGGCGATCATGAATCTGAACGGCGAACCGGAGCACGCGTTCGGGACACTTGTCGTCCGCGATGGCCGAATCTGGCGGCAGACCGCTGGATTCGGCGGCTGACGGTCGAAATCTGGGTAGCGTGTGCGGGGAGGGCGGGAGAACGCCCTCCCCGTATGTGTGGGTATACCACGGGTGCGCCGGATGCATATATGCAGGGCATGGCAAAGGGGAGGCAATGGAAAACGAAACCGGGCGGATCGAGGCATTCAGTGACGGTGTATTCGCCATCATCATCACGATCCTCGTTCTGGAATTAAAGGTTCCGGAAGAAACGGGGTCGGAGTTCTGGCATGGCGTCCGGGAACAGTGGCCCCATTACGCCGCCTACGTCGTGAGTTTCCTCATCATCGGCGTGATGTGGGTGAACCACCACACCATCTTCAGTCACCTCAAGAGGGTCGACCGCCCCTTGTTGTTCCTGAATCTCCTGGTGCTGATGGTGGTGTCGGTGATTCCATACACCACCAACGTCCTCGCCGAGCACCTCGTGGAGGAGGGCGGCTCCGCCAACGCCGCCGCGGTCCTTTACAGTGGCGTCACCGTGGCCTATGCCTTGGCCTTCCTGGCCTTCTGGTGGTACGTCACCCGCATCGGCCACCTGTTCCACGAGGAGGTCGACAAGGAGGGCGCACGGGCCACCCGGATGCGCTTCGGCCTCGGCGCCATCGCCTACCCCCTCACCGTCGTCCTGGCCTTCTACTCCGCAACACTCACACTCGTGGCCCACTTCCTGATCGCGATCTACTATGCGGCGAACCAGATCCCCATCCCTCTCGTGGTAGAGGAAGAGCGGCTCGATTCTGCCAGCGACCTCAGGAAGTAGCCGCAGGGGCCTACGGCCGTTCTCGGCGGTCAAGTAGGGTATTGGATCTAGCTGGTCGCGGGGGAGGCCCAGATGGCTCGCGTAGTCGTGCAGGAGGATTCCACGAAGGAAATCTCCGAATTGATCGACGTACTGATCTCTCTGCTCTTCGAGTCCTTACCCCGGCGGGACCAGCGAAACTGGGCCCGGGTTTATCTGAACGGCCTCGTGCGGACCACTGGAAAGAAAACAATCCGTAACATCGCCGGAACGGGGGCCAGTTCCGTCGAGCAGAGCCTGCAGCAGTTCATCAGCAAGTCCCCCTGGGACTGGACCCCGGTCCGCCGCTCCCTCGCCCAGCACCTCGAACGCACCGCGCAGCGCCCCCTGGCCTGGGTGCTCCAGCCCATGGTCATAGAGAAGGCCGGCGACCGCTCGGTCGGCGTCGGCCGTCAGTTCGTCCCCCAGCTCGGCCGGACGGCCAACTGCCAGCAAGCCGGCGGGATCTGGCTCGCCTCCAGCGAAGCCAGCTTCCCGGTCGAATGGACCCTCACCCTCCCCGGGCCCTGGACCAGCGAACTCCTGCGCCGCCGGCGGGCCGGCATACCCGACACCGCGCGCTCCCTCACCCCCGCCCAGGACGCCGTACACGCCGTCCAGCGGATGGCCGCGACCTGGCAACTCCAGCGCCGGCCCGTGGTGATGGAGGTCGCCAACGGCGATCTGCCGCAGTGCATCGAGTCCTTCGCCCTGCACGACATCCCCTTCGTCTTCAAGGTCGACGGCTCGCTGCCCGTCTCCTTCGGCGGCGCCGGCCGGCACAAACCCGGGCCGCACACCGCACCCGCCCGCGAGCTCATCGACTCCCTGCGCTCCCAGCGCCGCGTCGTCGAATGGACCCGGCACGGCCGCGCCGAGGGAGCAGTGACCCTGCTGACCTCGGCCTCGATCTTCGCCACCCCCTGCGAGGACCGCCCCGTGCCCGCACCGCCCATGCCGCTGCTGCTCGTCGGAGCATGGACCGAGGCGGCCCTGCTGCCCTCAGAGTTCTGGATCACCAACATCGGCGACCGGCCGCTCGCCCAGCTCTTCCTGCTCGCCAAACTCACCGACCGGGTATCCCTGGACTTCGCGGAGACCTGCGAGCCCGTGGGCATCCGGGACTTCGAGGGCCGCTCCTTCCGCGGCTGGCACCACCACGCCACCCTGGCCAGCGTGGCCCACGCGGCGAAACTGCTCGGGGGGCGGCCGCAGGTGCCCCAGGGGTTCCCCGGGCCCACCCGGTCGGCGGCCGCGGCGCCCCGGCCCACCACGCTGCCGGCGACCCCGGCCGTGCTGCCGCCGCGCCCGCTCCTGCCCGGACAGATCCCGCGCCGTGAGTACATCCGCTGATGCTCGACCTCGTCGACGAGCTGCGTGCGTGGTGCGCCGCGCAGCGGGATTTCGCCCTGGCCACCGTCGTCGCCGTCAGCGGAAGCGCCCCGCGCGGCCCCGGCGCCTCGCTGGCCGTCGACGACCGGGGCACCGCGCTCGGCTCCCTCTCCGGGGGTTGCGTGGAATCCGCCGTGCACGAGCTCTGCCTCGACGCGATCGCCTCCGGCGAAGGCGGCCTGCACCGCTTCGGCTACAGCGACGACGACGCCTTCGCCGTCGGCCTGACCTGCGGGGGCGTCCTGGACGTCCTGGTCACGCCGGTACGCGGGCTCGATCCCGTACGCCCCGTCCTCGGCTCGGTGCTCGACGCCGCCGCCGGGGGCACCCGGGCCGCGCTCGCCCGGGTGGTCTGCGGACCGCCGCGGCAGCTGGGCCGGGCCCTCGCCGTCCACGCCGACGGCTCCTATGAGGGCGGTCTCGCCGGCGGCCCGGCCCTGGACCGGGCCGCCGCCGGGCGGGTACGGGCCCTGCTGCAGGCCGGGCGCACCGGCACCGCCGAGCTCGGCACGGCCGGCGGACTGTGCGGGGAGCCGCTGACGCTGCTGGTCGAGTCGGCCGCCGAACCGCCCCGGCTGCTCGTCTACGGGGCCATCGACTTCGCCGCGGCCCTGGCGCGGATCGGCGCCTTCCTGGGCCACCGCGTCACCGTGTGTGACGCCCGGCCCGTCTTCGCGACCCCGGCACGCTTCCCCGACGCCGACGAGGTGATCGTCGACTGGCCGCACCGCCACCTGGCCGCGGAATGGGAGGCGGGCCGTCTGGACTCCCGTACCGCCGTCTGCGTCCTCACCCACGACGCCAGATTCGACGTACCGCTGCTGGAGCTGGCCCTGCGGCTGCCGCTGGGCTACGTCGGAGCCATGGGGTCGCGGCGCACCCACGCCGCCCGCGAGAGCGCCCTGCGGAAGGAAGGGGTGGCCGACTCCGACCTGGCCCGGCTGCGCTCACCCATCGGCCTCGACCTCGGCGGCGCCACCCCCGAGGAGACGGCCCTGGCCATCGCCGCCGAGTTCACGGCCGTCCGGCACGGAGGATCGGTGCTCCCGCTGGCCGGACGCCACGGGCCCGTCCACCGGCGGAACCGGCCGGCGGGGGCAAAGGTCCCGTAGGAAACGACCACACGGACCGGTATGTCCTGGACGATCGCCCCGGGCTGTGTAAACGCCAGGTCGTGGGAGAATGAAGTACGTGCGTTTCCTCGGCTGTCCCCTGTCGAGGCACCTCCGATTGACTGGGATGTTCAGCACGTGCGTTTCCTCAATGACCTGAAGCCGCCGTACGACCTGACGTACGACGATGTGTTCATGGTGCCGAGCCGCTCCGCGGTCGGTTCCCGCCAGGGCGTGGACCTGTCCTCGCCCGACGGCACCGGCACCACCATTCCGCTGGTCGTGGCGAACATGACCGCCATCGCCGGCCGCCGGATGGCCGAGACGGTCGCCCGCCGCGGCGGCATCGTCGTCATCCCGCAGGACATCCCGATCGAGATCGTCACCGACGTGATCTCCTGGGTGAAGACGCGCCACCTCGTGCTCGACACCCCGATCACGCTGGCGCCGACCCAGACGGTCGCGGACGCGCTGTCCCTGCTGCACAAGCGCGCCCACGGCGCCGGTGTCGTCACCGACGCCGAGGACCGCCCGATCGGCGTCGTCACCGAGCACGACCTCTCCGGCGTCGACCGCTTCACGCAGCTCTCCGAGGTCATGTCGAAGGAGCTGCTGCTCATCGACGCCGACATCGACCCGCGCGAGGCCTTCAACCGGCTCGACGCCGGCCACCGCAAGCTGGCCCCGGCCGTCGACCGGGACGGCAAGCTCGTCGGCATCCTCACCCGCAAGGCCGCCCTGCGCGCGACGCTCTACACGCCCGCCACCGACGCGAACGGCAAGCTGCGCATCGCGGCAGCCGTCGGCATCAACGGGGACTTCGTGCAGAAGGCCAAGCAGCTGCTCGACGCGGGCGTGGACACGCTCGTCATCGACACGGCGCACGGTCACCAGGAGTCGATGATCAACGCGATCAAGGCCGTCCGCGGCCTGGACCCGAAGGTCCCGATCGTGGCCGGCAACATCGTCGCCGCCGAGGGCGTCAAGGACCTCATCGACGCCGGCGCGGACATCATCAAGGTCGGCGTGGGTCCCGGCGCCATGTGCACCACCCGCATGATGACCGGCGTGGGCCGCCCGCAGTTCTCCGCGGTGCTGGAGTGCGCGGCCGAGGCGAAGAAGTACGGCAAGCACGTGTGGGCCGACGGCGGCGTCCGTCACCCGCGTGACGTGGCGATGGCGCTGGCCGCCGGCGCGTCCAACGTCATGATCGGTTCCTGGTTCGCCGGTACTTACGAGTCTCCGGGCGACCTCCAGCAGTCCGCCGACGGCCGCCTCTACAAGGAGTCCTTCGGCATGGCCTCCGCTCGCGCGGTGCAGAACCGCACGAGCGAGGAGTCGGCCTACGACCGTGCCCGCAAGGGGCTGTTCGAGGAGGGCATCTCCACCTCGCGCATGTTCCTCGACCCGGCCCGCCCGGGCGTCGAGGACCTGATCGACTCGATCATCGCGGGCGTCCGCTCCTCGTGCACCTACGCCGGGGCCGGCTCCCTCGCGGAGTTCGAGGAGAAGGCCGTGGTCGGCATCCAGTCCGCGGCCGGGTACGCCGAGGGCAAGCCGCTGCACGCCAGCTGGAACTAGGGCGTCGTTGCCGTGGCCCCGGCCGTCCCTTGGGGAC
>NZ_JBSGZI010000041.1:0-62720 GCF_053610945.1 Streptomyces sp. NPDC054849 | reverse complement strand
GAACGACGCGACGACATCCACGAGGCCTTCCTCGGCCTCGCCACCTGCCTCATCACCCACCGCCACGTCCAACGCCTTTGTTAGGACCCCTAAGCGGCTGTCCGTCTGATCGCGCCTCCGGGGTGCCACTCCATCGCGGGGCGTTCAGTCAAAAATTGCGAGGTGGTCGGCGGCGCCCCCGCGCCACTCGATCATGAAAAGGGTGGCGTCGTCGCTGGTATGCCCGCCCCGTTCGCTCTTCAGCATGTGGGACAGCCGGCGCAGATCCGCCCGCAGCCCTTGCGAGGGCTGCTCCCCCAGGCGGTTGACACAGTCAATGAGGCGTTCCTCGCCGAACAGCTCCCCGCCGGCGACGTGCTCCTCGATGATGCCGTCGGTGTAGCACAGCACGCGGTCGCCTTGCTGGAGCGTGTGCTCTCTGATCCGGGGCTCCTCACCGCCGAAACCGACGGGCAGCGTCGTCGCGCTCTCCAGCTGCTGAACGACCTGGCCGTCGCGGATCAGCAGCGGCGCGGGGTGGCCGGCGTTGACCAGCTCCATCGCACCGGTGGCGACGTTGATGTGCATCAACTGCGCCGTGACGAAGCGGTCGGGGCCGAACTGCCGGGAGATGGCATCGTCCATGAACGCGTACTTCTCGGCCAGGCTGATGAACACCCGGCGGGCGTGCCGGTAGGCGCCGATGGCCACGGTCGCCATCGTGGCGGCTTCCACGCCGTGGCCCATCGCGTCGATCACGGCGGCGTGCAGGATGTTGTCGTTGAGGGCGTAGTCGAAGCTGTAGCCGGCAACGCGGTAGGCGGGCTCCAGGATGCCGGCCACCTCGACCTGTGGCACGGCCATCGACAGCGGCGGCAGCAGGGTCCACTGGATCTCCGCGGACACACTCATCGGCTCCCGGCGCCGAGCCTGGAAGAACAGGTCGGTGTAGGCGTTCTTGGTGACCAGCAGATCGGCCACCAGGCAGGAGAGCCGGCTCAGCAGCCGCCGGTCGTCGCCGCCGACGGCATCCAGGGTGAGGGCCATCACGCCCACCGTGTCGCCGCCGTCCAGCAGCGGCAGATACATCCGTACGCCACCACGGGCCTGCGGCACTTCGACGACCTCACCGCGCAGAAAAGCCCGGCCGGCGTGGGAGCCGATCACCGATTCGGGCTGGCCGACGTGCAATTTCCTGCCCGGCAGCGGCACCAGCAGCTCCTGCGCGTAGTCCTGGAGCAGGATGGAGACATCACGACCTCCGACCCTGCCCACCTCCTCCGCGATCAGCGGCGCGATCAGTTGCGGCGGCAGCAGCCGCGCCCGATCCAGCAGCAGACCAAGCAGCCGCTCACCGAAACCCTCCGACCGGTCCTCCTCGATCTCCTCACCCATAGCCCGCTTCGCCGATCCTTCCTGCCACCACCCCGGTCACGCCTTTGCACAACCTGGCCTCGGAAGCCCGCTTGAGTAGCTCATTACGCCAAGCGCGGCATGTCGGCCCACGGCAGCCCACAGTCCGAACTGACCACGCCGAATGCTTCCAGCACCTGCTCCCGGGTCTTCCCCGTCGACCCTTACCGGCGTGCCTTCGTCCCGCCCACGCGGAGCCCGAGAAGCTCGTGCAATGCGGTGCCGTTCTCCGCCCAGCGCCGGAGCCGGTCCCGATCGACCCAGTGGACGCTGTGTCTGTCACCCCAGGCCATAGCGTCCCGGGTGAAGGAGCCGTTGGTAACGACGACGGCGTGGTTGGCACGGTGGGCAGGGCCTGCCGTCCCCTTCACCGCGTGCATCACCGACGACCCCACCTTCCCACCAACCCGTGTGTGCTTGGCCTGCACGACGATCCGACCGCGGTGTGTGTGGTCGCTGATGACGTCGGCCGCCTGATCGCCGCCACCGCCTACACGGCGTGCCAGCCAGCCGTCTCGGACCAGTAAGTCCTGTAGGGCGTATTCGAACTCCCGGGCGTCCATGGCGTCGACCTCGGCCAGGGTGATGCGCAGTGTGGCCAGCCGCTCGGCGTCACGCCGCCGACCGCGTACGGTTCGTGCGACTCGCCAGACTCCTATGGCTCCGGCCAGCAGGATGAGGGCCAGCAGTATCGGCCACGCGTCTTGGAGTGCTTTGACGGCTGCGGCAGCCCTCCGAACGGCCAGGACGAGGACGGCCAGCGCCACGACCGCGGCCGAAAGGACCTCAGGCGCGCCGCGTGGGCGTCGAAGGCGTGACCGCTTGCGTCCCATCAGCGGGCGGCGGGGGTGGAGGCGGCCGGCTGCGGTTGTGCGGGGGGTGCTGTGGTGGCAGCCTCGCCGAACCCGAACACCTGCCCCCATAACCAGACGCCGGCCCCGAGGCCGGCGATCATCCAGCCGCTCATCCGCTTCGTGCTCCGCTGTGTGGGGTTGCGGCGAATGTGGGCGCGTACTCGGTGAAACCCGTCCGGTACCTTCGACATGGTGTCTCCTCCCGTCGGCGAGCCGCGGTTGCGGCCGTCACCTCAAATTGGTGTAGCAGCGGGCACTGACAGAAATTGATGGATCATCATGGGTTCGAACCGAGCCAGATCGCCATCAAGCCAGCCGCCTCGCACGGTCTGGTTGCCCGTGGGACTGGCAGTACGGGCCATTGACCTCGGCGGACCGACCAGGACAGCTTTCGCGTGCCTCCGTCCAGCTCGCCGCATCCTCGCCAGTATCGGCAACCGTGTGCTTCCTACCTGCAACAACGACGTGCCCTCCCCATAGGGATACCGTGATGGCGAATGGCGAAAAGCAGCAGGCGCACACGCCGCTGTTTGCGCCGGAGCCGCTCCCGAGCAGCCGATGCAGTCGACAAGCATGGGCAGGACTCCCGAGGGTGTGGGATCGGACGGGGATAGGGCCTGTGAACGGCGCCGGGCTGCAGGACCACCGCACACGCGGGGTCGACCTGATCGATTTGCCGATCGGCGTGGGCGGCTTCATCGTGGCTTGACGGTTCCTGGGTGCGCGAGGACGACCGGTCAGCAGGGTGACGAGTCGCCCATTCGTGCCATCCCGCGGCAGGGACGAGGGCGTGACCGTGTGAGTGATCGACATGGCATCGGACCATCGGTCATCCCTGCGGGCAGAGCGTCGACCGGAAACAGAGGGATGGGCTCGTCGCACTGGTCGGGCCCCACCGGCATCGACTAGATGGCAGCAGCTGGGTCCGCCTACTCAGCGGAGTTCTGGTTGCGACGTGCGCTACAGACTGCGCCGACCTTCCGTACGGACCACGCGGCGGCGGTGAAGAGGGCGGCTGCAGTGAAATTGCCGAGTACGTCGTTGAGGAGGAAGTCGCGCAGGACGATCCAGATCATGTTCGGCTCCGGAGCGGGATGTGGGGAATCGGGTCCGGTCCGACTGTGTGACCTGATGTGATGTGTCCAGCGTCTGACGAGGCGTCGAACCTGGTCAACGTGGCGGGATGCCTGGACATGGCTGGTCTGGGCTGGACAACTGGGAGAGTGCGGATGGCGCGGCAGAGGAGGTTCGTCCAGCGTCCGAACGCCAGGGAGCTCGCGGTGTTCATCGTCCGCATCACCCGTCCGCGTTCCACCCAAGAAGTACACGAGCTCATGGGGCAGCCCAGCCGGGCGACCTGGGCGAAGTACATGAACGGCTCGGCGATCATCCCGCAGAGAACGCTCGGCGCCCTGGTGAGAGCCGTGAGTGGAGCGGACAGCCGCCGGCTCACTTCCCACATGCGTGAGGCGAACCGGCTCTGGAAAGCCGCCGACGAAGAGTCCCGGCGCCCTGAGGACGAGGCTGGCGAGTCGGCGCTGGTCCGCCTCCACGAGCGGCTCGCCCAGGCGACGGAAGGCCGGTTCCGGGCCGAACTGGCGGCCTCAAAGGCGAACGCGACAGTGAGCACGCTGCGGGATATGGGCGCCCTTATGGGGGCGCTGATCGATTCCACGAAGGCGCAGCTGCGACTGGCCACGGACCGTGAGCGCGCGGGTCTGAAGCTACAGCTTGGCGAGGCCCAGCGACGTTCGGAGCGGATTGCCCAGGAACTGGCGAGGGCGCAGGCCCGCCGATACACAGCGGAGCAGGCTCAGGAGGCCCTGGCCAAGGAGATGATCGCGGCCAGGGAGGAAATCGCGCGGCTGCAACAGACCATCGAGCAGATCTGGGTGCCGGACCTGCCCACCACCGCGCCCGTCGCCCTTCTTCCTGCACCGGAGGTGGTGATGGAAGCATTGGACGAGAGGCTTGCGGCCATCGTTGGCGAAGCTCCCGCAGCCGACGAGGAAGTTGCAGACCTTGTCGAACTGGCGAACCTGGAGCCCGACGCCTCCCTGAAGGCTCCGCCCAGCATCGTCGGTGAGCTCATCGAACCCGGTGATCCAGAGCCCTTGCTGCCCCCGGACGGCACCACGGACGGGGCTGCCCAGCGGCCGGGCGCAACGGTCCGGCGGTCCAGGACTGTGGTGGACAACGCGCTACCCAGCGCTCCCCCGCCGCACCACACTGCCGTCGTCGCGGTGTGCCTAGCCCTTGTGGCAGCGCTGGGAATGTCGCTCGGCTGGGACCCCCCATCCTCAACGGCCTCAGTGCGCGATCCCCTGAACGGGCGTAACGGCGATCGTCTGACCATCGGCGTTTCGATCGACTCCCCTGGACTGGGCGATATGAGCAATGGCACCTTGCGAGGCTTTGAAACATCGGTAGGCACATGGCTCGCTCAGCACCTCGGCTTCGGGAGCAGCAGCGTTCAGTTCGTGGCGCTGACCGCGTACAAGCGTGTGCAGGCACTGCGGCAGGGGAAGGTGGACATGGTCATCGCCCATGTCGAGATCACCGACGTCCGGAAGAAGGAAGTTGCCTTTGTTGGCCCCTACTTGCGGAGCTACCACGGTGCTGTCGTTAGAAAGGGCGACAAGAGCATCTCCTCCTTCAAGGACCTGGCCGGCCGAAGGGTCTGCACGCGCACGGACTCCGACACTCAGATACAGCTGCTCAAAGACAATGGCGCGCTGGTTCAGACGCTCCCCGGGCTCAAAGAATGCGTCACGGCTCTTCGCCGCCACGATGTGGAGGCTGTCGTCGACGCTCAGGTGGACCTCTTCGGCTATACCGAGAAGTACGACGATGTCGAGGTGGCACCGGCGGTGACAGACGGGCAGCCTGCCGGCCTCTACGCCGTCGCTCTCCCTCAGGGAACGCCTGATAGTTCGTGCAAGAAGGTGTATCGCGCCCTGCAGGAATACGCGCGCTCTCAGTGGGCGGCGAACTTCCAGACCAACCTCGGGAGCGTGGTCAAAGCCTTCCCCACCACATGGAACGCCTTCGCCCCCTCGGAGGGCGACATGAACCGATCCTCCTCCTGCACCACACCCTGAGCCAACAGCGACCGGGGCCTGTAGCGCATTCCTCGGATGGCGGCCAGGCGGGCGCAGAAGCAGGTCGTCGAGCATGGCGCGTGTCACCAGATGTTCCGTTCGTGCCGACGGCCCCGGTTTGGCTCCGACGGAGATGCTGGCCCTTCGCGTCTTGAGGTGGAGGCTGCGGCCGCACGTCTGGAGCAGGCCGTGGCACAGCTGCAAGCATGACGCGGCCGCGTGCACAGCCTCGTTCACCCGCCCGAGCACGCCGGTTCACCGGCGAAACGCCACTGCACTCGGCCTGAGCCCGGTCAGCCGGCGGCCGCCGCCGACCCTTCGCCGAAGCCGGATACGTCCTCGAGCCCCACGTCCAGGCGCAGCCGCTGGAACCGGAGCGGGTCGCGGTAGACGCCGCCGCGGTCGATGGCGCGGTCGGCGCTGACCTCAACTCCCCCGCCCTCCTGGGGGCCGCGTACTCCCGGCCCTCAGAGCCTCCCCCAGACTCCGAGGGCTTCCCCATGCCAACTACTCCACGCCTGTTTCCGGAATGGATGTGGTCGGGCCATCCGCCGCTGCGGCCGAGGCTCCGCCTGCCCGGCGGCCCAGGAAGTACGTGATTCCCGCGACCGCAAGCGGGGTTAGGGCTGTTCCGAGCGCGGTGATCCAGGACGGTCCGTCCGGGCTCTCGGAGGCTGTGCTCGGTTGCGCGAGAGTGACGACGATGGTGACCGGCGGCCCGCCGGGAACGGCGATCGGAACACTTGCTGACGGCTGCGACGTGGGTGGGGTCTTTGAGGGGGCTGGTGACGGTTGTGCGGTTGTAGATGTGGGCGACGGTGCGGGTTGCCGTTGTTGTAGATGTACGCGGTCGATCTGCTGCCTATGCGAAAACGCGGTGAAGAGGGCGAGCATGCTGCCCAGAACTGCCGTGGCAATGGCCAGGCCCGCCCATACAGTCCAACCTGAACGCCTGTGGCGTCGTTGTGGCACATGGCGCGGTGGTTGCCGCTCCCAGGTCTGCCCATTTTGTCCCATAGTGTGCCATCGTCTCAGTGCCCCACATGGTTGGAAGCAGAGCACGCCGCATGGGGGCCGGTCAGCGGCCGTCTGCGGGGCAATCTCCTCGGCGGCCCGCTCGGCGGTGTCCGGCCACGGGCGGGCGCGGACCGCCTGGTCGTCGTCGAGGTGAACCGGTCCGTGCCCGAGAGGGCGGCGCGTGGTGCTCATCACCGAAGTCCCGCAGCCAGGTTGGGCGGCCGCTGCGGTGGTCCGGGAAAGAGCCGATCCAGTTCCCGCCCACCCCGTACCTGAATCGGTCGCTCTGTCCCTTACAAGGCACGCACACAGTGCGTGCCCACCTCGGGCTGGCACAGCCCTACCGTCCGAGCCATGACGAACACCACTCCCAGCACCGTTCAAGAGACCCTGGGCCCGCGGCCCTCCCTGCCACCCGGCCGGCCCCCGCAACGCACCTGGATCGCGGGCAATGGTCGGCCTCTCGTTCGGAATGAACCCGATCACCACCCTGCACCACGCCACCAAGACCGCGGGCTCCCTCGCCCTGCGCGAAGCGGACGTCACGGTCAGCGCGTTCGGCGCCCTGCTCTGCACGGGGGACACGCCCTCGGCCGCCCTGGAAGCCCCCGCGGCAGCCGCCCGGCAGGCCCCCGCACCTGGAAATCCATGCCGTCGCCTGGGCCCGCGTACCCGGCCCGCGCGAGGGAACAACCGAGTACCAGCTCACCCCTACGCGCACGGCTTGTGTGGATTCTTGCGCGAGCTCGACCAGCAAGGGTGCGACCTCATCATCGCCTCCCTGCCGCTGGAGGACGGGATGGGGCTGTCCGGTGGTCGCGTCGGGTGAGTCGGCGAGGTCGGTCAGCTGCGTGCGGAGCAGGGAGCGGGGCCGCTTGGCGACGGGCGATTTGCTCGGCGGGTCCGGCTGCGGCGGGAGCTCGGCGAACTCCTCGGCGCCGCACGCCGTCACCAGCAGCTTGAGGACTCCAGGCGGGTCTGCTCGGAGTTGTCCGACCCCCGGGACGGGTCGGCGGCCTTGCGTACGCGCAGCTGCCCGGTGCGGGCCAGGCGCAGGTAGACGTCGACCGGCTCGGCGGCGAAGACCTCGCGGATGCCGGCGTCGTCGGCGAGCGGGTGCTCGGCGTGGGCCAGGGCGCGGGTGTACTCGCCGACCACCCACTTCACCTGGCGGGCCCGGGACGGGGAAATCAACGGCCAGGACGTCACTTCGGCGGCCGCCGCGTTCAGCAGCTCGGGGCCCGTCAGCCTGCGGTCGACGACCTCGACGTCGGCGTTCACGACGTCACCTCACCGCGAGCGGAGGTGACGCGGCCGCGGACGACGGATTTTGGGGGAGGACGGGGGAGCGGAGCTTGCGGCCTCTCTGCGCCCCCTGTGGCTGGACCTGGCCGAGGCGGTCGGTATCGCCGCGAGCCGGGCGGCGTCCCGCTGGGACAGCTCGGAGGTTCTCGGGCTGCCCCGGGCGACTGCCGAGGATTCGCTTTCATGATCCGCCACCGGGCGGACAAGCTCGCCGGCGCGATTCTCGCCGAAGCGCAGTCGTCACGTAAGGAACCGGTAGAGCCTGTCGAACCCGCGGTTGCGCCGGCCGCTGCATCCGCCGCAAGTCCGTCACGCAACGGTCCTGCGGAGTCGCGCGCGCTCTTCACCGGTGGCTGTGCAGTGGCCACGGCACATGTCGGCGAAGCAGGCCAACGCGGTAGCGGCGGGGGCCACACTGGTCAGCCGGGACCGCGCGACCTACAGCTGGGACGTGGTGGCCGCTGACGGCAGCATCCTCGGGCACGTCGAGCCCGCGTACCAGGCCGGCCGGCGCAGGGGTTGGCAGGGCTGGGCCACCCAGCTGACGCGCTCCTCCGACCCGCACCGGCATCCCACCCGGGACGCCGCCGGGGCTGACGCCCTCGGGCAGTGGATCCGTCTCGTCACGGCCAAGCCCCGGCACTGACGTCCGGCCGCCCCCGCTAGTGTGCCGGCGGGGTGGCTGCCCAGGCCGGGCCGCGGATGACCCGGTTCTTCCATCCCCATCACGATGCGGCCGGACTGCGGGCCCTGGTGCTGTTCAAGTTGGTGACCTCAACTCGCCTTGGGGCCTACCTGGTACCAACCCTGAGGTCAAGGACGATGACTAGCGAGTGGCTGTCCAGGACAAGGGTCTGCTCCCAGGACAAGGGCCTCCCGGACAAGAGTTCGCGGGCGCCATCCGGATGCGGCTCATGCTCACATGACCGAGGAGCAGGCCGCCGACAACACGGGCGCCGCCTCGGGTCGCCGGCAGTGGGCCGATGACCCGGGCTCGCGTGTGGTCAGTAGCCGCTGCTGTCGTAGATCCGCTGGCCGGAGTACGTGCCGCCCTGGCAGTACCAGTAGCCGCTGCTGTGTTTCACCGGATTTCCGCCGCCGTACTTGCAGTCCGCCGAGGAAACCTGGGGTGTGGCCGCCTCGGCCGCGAAGGACCCGGTGGCGCTCATTCCTGCGAAGGCCAGGGTTGCGAGAGCCAGGCCGAGTAGTCGTCGAACGCGCATGCCTTACTCCTCTCGGGGTTAGCCCGTTTGGGCCTTCCCAGGATGACTGCGCGGGGTGTCTGTGGCGTGCGTGACTAGTCCAATCGGGTGATTCTGGGGGAGTGGCAGGGTGCTGGGCCGAACGCCTACAGGCCTTGGCGCGCCCGGGGAGTCCGCTGACCGGAGAGCCCGGGGCTGAGCGCTGCCGGTACGGCGTCGGGGATCAATCGAACCGTGGTTATCGGAGAGATTGATCATGGGCCGGGCACCGCGGCGGCGTTCGGCGACAGCCCCAGGTCGTCGCCCGCGAAGATGAGGACGCAGCCCAGCTTCTGGGCCGCCCGGCGCCATCCGGGCGGCAGCGTCAGACGCAGCGGGTGCAGGAACGGCGCGCTCAGACGGGGTGAGTGCGCGCTCAGCAGGCCCTTCGACAGGCGGACCTGCCACCCCTCAGCCGCAGGGACGGACAGGATGCTGTTCCGTGGCGGCCAGGTGGAGTCCGGCGCCGAGCGCGGAGGAGACAAATGAGGTGACGGTGTCGGCCCCCGACACCGTCACCTGCCGTTGCGGGTCCTCCAGGAGCAGGTGGGGGATCGCCCCTCGGGATAATCGACCAGTGCGGCCTGGGCGTTCACGCCGGTGGTGATGGGCATGCCCGCATCCTCGCGGAACCACCAAGCGGCCAGGGCCCGTTTGCGCGCGGGCCACCCGATCGTGCGGTCAGTCGACCGCGTGCAGCTTGGGCCGCGGCGGTGGAACTCCTCCCACGCCAGGATCCGAGCCGTCGGAGAGCAGGCCAACGCCACCCTGAAGAGTTGGCGGCTCCTGCGCAAACTCCGTTGCAGCACTGCCCGCATCACCGACATGGTCAAGGCCGTCCGGCCTTGCACCTTGCCACGGCAGCCTGAGGTCGCTGTGGCCGGAGGCATGGACAAGGACAGCGCCACCATTAACGAAAGCAAGGAAGACCGCTCACCGTGACAGACGTCAGAGTCACCTACGACAAGACCGTGAACGCAGCGTACGTATACCTCACCGAACCGCAGGCCCGCGTGAAATCCGCGCGCATGTATCCCTGCGATCCAGTGGGCGTCGACGGCATGATCAACCTCGACTTCGACGAGCAGGGCCGCCTCATCGGCATCGAGGTGTTGGCGGCCAGTTCAAAACTGCCCGAGTACCTGCTCCAGACCGCGGAGCGGCTGGATACCGAAGGTGCATGATCAGTAGAGCACCGCGTTCGCGGCACTGCGGTGCGCCTTGCAGCAGGATGGAAAGGCTCCCTGACGTCGATGAAGTCTGGGGAACGTGAACGCAGAACAAGGAGGGCATCTATGACATCGCTGGACCTGCTGGTCAAGCAGCATGTCGCCCCAGTGATGAAGGCAGCCGACTTCAGGAAGTCCGGCCGCACCTTCCGCCTGACCGCCGGCAACGGCGACCAGGCCGTTCTCGGGTTCGCCCGTCACTACGTAGACCCTGATGCGGCCGTCTTCGAGGTCGCCTATCACATCGTTCCATCGCCGTACTGGGCGGACCAGCATTTGAGGACAGCATGCGGAGGGCCGCGCACCCGATGGGTGCGCGGCCTTCGCAGTTGCTGGGTTCCCGGCTCGGCCGGGAGAACGTCACCTCCGGCGGATGAGGGCGAACGCTGCGGCCAGTGCTGCCCCCACGGTGGCCACTGCCCCGATCGGGGCGGTCAACGACGGGTGGACGACGCACACGTAGCCCGTACCAGCCAGAACGATGACGATCACGAGAACCAGGAGCAGCGTCTGCACCGGGTCCATGCCCTGCGAAGCCGGCTGGGGCTGCGCGGGCTCCTGCTGTTCGTTGGCGGACAAAGAGGTTCCCCCTCGGCCTCGAGGGTCCGCCGTGTGCTGGCGTCGACGGACCCGACTCTCCAGGCCCACGCACAGCACGAAGGCCCGCCACCAGCCGGCAACGGGCCCACAAAAAGACATGGGTGTCCCTGGCTAGGGCAGAGGCCTTGCTTAGCTCAGGGGTGAATCGTGCACTGTCGTCCTACCTTTCGATGCCCTTGAGGCCTACCCCGACAGAGCCGGCCTCACACACGCGCACCGGTGATCCGCGAGACTGTGCGGATGATCGCGCGCCGCTGCTGGGCACCGGCCCCGCTACGCTGCCGCCCCTCCGCCCGTGCTGGGCCTGCGCGGACCGACCCCTGAACACGTCTCCTCCGAGGGGCACCTACAGCTCGTCAGGCAGGGCGACCGGGGGAAGACCACCGGGCTGGATGCTGTCGACCGGGGCAGTGACCGGCGACGTGTGACGGCAGCCGGACCAACCCGCGGTCGACAGCACCACGAGACCGGGAGCAGCCGTGCGAAGGCTGCTCCCCACAGTTGCCATTGCACCCTACTTCCGGGCGAGGCCTGCCGTTGACGCGCTGATGCAGGTGTCAGCCGCACCCGGACAGAGTGCTCGCGTCCGGGAGTGCCGCCCCTGATTCCCGCTTCTCTTATCTCTGGATTTAACCTCGGGCCGGCCCCGCCACGGTGCCCGCACTCGGCAGCCTCCGGGGCGCGACCGGCGATCTGCTCGTCCGCCCCGACCATCCGCAGGCTGTCGATCAGCCTGGCCACCCCAGCCGGGCTGTTGAGGGTGACGCCAGCGGCGGGGTCACGGGCGAGCAGGGCCGTGACCTGCTCGCCCGCCCCGACCTTCCGCAGGCTGTACAGCAGCCTGGCCACCGCGCCCGGGTTGTCGAGGGCGACGTCAGCGGCGGCCCGAGCGGCCACCCGGAAGGCCCTCACCCGTTCACGATGCCCCAGCCGAAGCCTGCATCACCCGTCCACAACCTCCGGGGGTAAACACCCCCAGAAGCCGCCAGAGGGTCCCGCACACGGGTCAGCCGGCGCACTCCGCGACAGCTCGGAAGGTGACGGTCCCCCCTGTGGGGAGGCGGATCTCTACCGCCCATGTGTCGCCTGTCGTGCCCTGCCTCTGGTTACTACGCACAACGTAGTTCTCGCTCCCCGTACTCCAGGCCAGGACCTCCCACCCGCCACCTGTGAGGCGGCTTCCGGCCGGGCATGTGGCGGTCGCAGTGGCCACGGTCCCGGAGACTGCGTCTCCTTCAACTTCGAAGGTGGTTTCAAGGCCTGCGCCGGTGGCGCCGGGGGCGCCGGTAGCGCCCGTGGCGCCGGTGGGTCCTGCCGGTCCGACCTCACCGGTGGCGCCGGTGGGTCCTGCCGGTCCGACCTCACCGGTGGCGCCGGTCGGTCCTGCCGGTCCGACCTCACCGGTGGCGCCGGTCGGTCCTGCCGGTCCGACCTCACCCGTGGCGCCGGTCGGTCCTGCCGGTCCGACCTCACCCGTGGCACCGGTAGGCCCCGCCGGTCCGACCTCACCGGTGGCGCCGGTCGGTCCTGCCGGTCCGACCTCACCCGTGGCACCGGTAGGCCCCGCCGGTCCGACCTCACCCGTGGCACCGGTAGGCCCCGCCGGTCCGACCTCACCCGTGGCACCGGTAGGCCCTGTGGCGCCGGTAGCCCCCGTCGGTCCGGTCGGTCCCCGCTTGCACCGGTCGTGGTCGAACAGCCCGTCCCGCCCGGATGCCTCCGAGTCGGCCCCGGGGCCCCCGTGGTACGGCCTGCAATCCTTGTCGATCGGGTCCGCGGCTTCTCCCGCGCTGGCGGTGTGCGTGCTTGCCTGTGCCGCCGTGACCATGGGACCGGCGATCCCGGAAAGTACAAGGGCCAAAGAAGCCATGGCCCCGCGGGCAGCCCACCGCCCCCGCCCGTGCACAGGGCCCAGGGCCCACTTCGTCCTGCGCTGACGACTCATACATAGCTCCCTTGCAACACTGAGCCGGCTGATGGCCTGGAAGCAGCACCAGCTCCCCAGGCCACATCGGCACACCAAGGAGGCTGCTTGAGTAGGTTCATCCCAATATCAGCAAATCGGCCTATCGAAGCCTGTACGGAAGAAGACAAGCTCCCTGTCGGCTCCACTGGCGGCCTGAGCACCACCGCGGACCTCCCTCGCTCGCCCGGCCCCTGCGTCAGCGTGACCCGCACGCGGCGCGACGGCCTGGCGGACGAGGCCGTACGGCGGAGCGGGGTCGCGGGCCCGGGCGGGTCGCTAGGAAGAGAATTCGAACACATGATGGAACGCACCATGCCTATCTGCCCGGCGCCTTGTCAGATTTACGCGCTAGGTTCCCCGTCATGGATGCAGGGGATTGGATCGCTGTCGGTTCCATGGTTGTGGCCCTCATGGCTGCCGGCGTCAGCATGCGGCAGGCCAGGCATGCGAACCGTCAGGTCAAGGCCGCGGAAGAACAGGTCGCGGTCGCACGGCAGCAACTTGAGCATGCGGAAGTGGTGCATCGAGAACAGAACGAGCCGTACGTCGTTGTCGACATCCAGCCTGGAGACTCCATGTCGGGTGTCCTCGTGGTCGTCGTTGAGAACATCGGTTCCACGATCGCCCGCAATGTGCGGATCTCCGTGGACCCCCCGCTCGAATCGGGCTGGGGCGAGGACCTGACCGAGATGCTGAGGCGAGCCTTCTCTCGCACGTTCCCCCTGCTCCAGCCAGGACGCCGACTGCAGTTTCTCCTCGACGAACAGGAGCGCTTCCAGAACACCGCCCTGCCCACGACGTACACCTTCACCGTCCGCTGCGAAGGGCCGTACGGGCCGATGGAGGAGATGGAGTACGTGGTCGACTTCGGCACGTACGCCGAAATGCTGCTGGTGCACGGCCCCCTGAAGGGCGTGGAGGACAAGCTGAGCAGCATCCGGGACCAACTCAAGGGCCTGGCCGCCAGCTACAAGGAGAGCAATGCCGCGGCCATAAGAGAGGAAGCTCAACACCGCTCACGTCAGATGCGCGGGCGGATGGACCAGGCACGGCTTCGCCGCGAACAAACAACAGCGCCCGCCATCGAGGGCCAGCAGCACGGCGAAGAGTCCCAGACCTAAGCTTGTCGTTTAACGTCCGGCTTCGAACAGGCGGGCCTGATGCTCACCTGTCCGCACGGCCTGTCTCAGGAAGGCCTGCCTCATGTCCGCCCGCGGCGCAAGCGCAGTCGGTCAGGGCATGATCGACTCCGATTGGACTCGGTGGTGGGGTGGTGTGACGTGAGCGAGTGGCGGACCGATCCGACGTTCGCGATGTGTCGGGCGTTGGCGGACGGGGCGGAACTGTCCTCGTTCGTGGGCGGGCCGTTCGATGTGAGGGCGGTGGTGGCCGACATCCGGCCCGAGGCCAAGGACGGATTCCTTCTCGACGAAGTCCCCTGGGGGCACTTCCCGCTGGGGGATCATGTCAGGGAGGCCATTCACCTGCTGCACACCGGCACCTCGCCCGTTCGCACCGGAACGGGCGAGGTGAGCGGAATGTGCGCCAACAACATGCGGGCCGCCGCCGTGCTCGCCGTGCCGTTCCTGATCCGGATCGCCGCCGACACCCGCCACCCGTACCGTGCCGACGCTCGCCGAGGTTTCCTCCCCGGCCCGCGCCCGCTACTTCGGCGTCGCCTCGCGCCGCGAACTGCTGCTCCACCGGGCCGACACCCAGTACGACGACCTCTACGACGACTACGGTGTCGAGGTGACCGGCTACCCGGCGGGCTGGTCGGTCGCTGGCGCCCGGATCGCGATCACCGCCGACACCGCCCTCCTGCAGCCCCTACTCGGCGACCCCGACCCGGCGATCCGCATCCACGCCGCCTACGCACTGGCCACCGACCCCGACCGGACCGTCCGTGCCGCCTTCCGCACCCGTCTCGCCTCCCAGCAGGACCCGATCGTCCGTGCCGCCCTGGTCCTCGCCACCGCCGAAGCCACCCGCGCCCACCCCCACCCGCCGACCACCGCGTGGATGCGAGAGCAATGGCAGGACCCGGCGCAGGAGCCCGAGGTCCGGCTGGCCGCCGCGGTCGGCTGGCTCTGCCTCACCGACGAACCCGCCCCCGACCACCTGGGCGCCGCCGTCGACCGCCTCGCCACCGACAAGCGCGCCCACGCCATGGACGACCTGCCCTGGATGGCCATCGCTGGCGAATCCGGCCAGAAGGGACTGCAGCGCTGCATCCGAAAGATGCTCCACCCCGAACAGCCCGACCCTGCGGAATGCGACGACCCCTGGTGCCCGCGCCACTGACGGCGAGAGCAAGCCACCAGCGCACCCCGGCTCGCTGCCCGCAGTGGGCAGCGAAGGACGTTCAGATCCAGTTGCCCCAGCCGAACGTGGCGATGTAAGCCCGTCGGACGGCGTCCCAGCCGCGGCCGCTGCCGATGTGAATCACTGCCAGCGCAAGAAGGAACCAGGCCGTGAAGGCGCCAGTAATGATCAAGGTCCATCGAGGGCCGGAGAAACTGGCGACCACGATCAAGGCGATGACGGTCACGCCGAAGCCCATGTGGGCGGCGGGCAGATCAGAGCGCAGTGCCTCGCGAACAGAACCGGGCCGTGACGTCGGCGCGCCGTTCTCGCTGGTCAAAAACCCTGCGAGCCCAACGGAGTCCTGCTGCCAACCGGGATGCACAACGGGTCAACTGTCACGCTCAGAGGCTAACTGGCGTCCTCAAGGGCCGGCTATCGCGCTTAAACAAGTTGGGGCAAGCAGGTGTCGGCGCCCTTACTTGTTCGGCTCCTCGCCTGTGCCCGCGTCGGTGCGCAGCTTCAGGACCGGCATGTCGGCCGTCTTGGCCCGTATGGCCTGGCCCGTGTCGTAGGTGACGAGCCGGACCGGGCCAGCCGCGATGGCGCGGGCGGAGAGCGCCCGGTCGATGTTCTCGTCGTCGGGGAGGGGCAGGCGGGTGTGCCCAGGCGGGTCGAGCAGGACCTCGACCGCGTGCGGCGCGCCCGCGTCGTCGTCGAGGTGTTTGTCGAGGACGGCGAGGGTGTAGCCGGCGCGCCATCGCGTCTGTCGGTCCTTGGACTCCTTCAGTCGGTCCAGTTCGTCCACGACGACCATGGGGAACAGCACGCGGACCGGGCCGGTGATCGCGGCGAGCGCCGCAAAAGTCGACGTCCAGGAGCTTCGCATCGTGCTGGATGTAGAAGCTGGTGTCCGGTAAGAGGAGCGAGATCCCGCTCGGCCACCTCGCCATCTGGTCCTGGAGCGCGTCGATTGCGTCGCCGAGGGCGGCGATACGCTGCTCGATCTCCAGGCTGACCAGCCCGTTCACCAGCCTCTGCTTATCGCTGCCAGCCAGGTGGCCGACCCCGTCCAGCAGTGTCTGGTGTGTCCGTGTGCGGATCAGCCGACCTGCGGCTGGCGGGCCATGGCCGAGTACCCCCTCGCCTGGACCACCCTCCTCAAGGACACGCCGCTGTACGAGGCGGACGTCGACCTGTCCGGGCCGCTCGCGGACTACGACGCGCACCTGTCGGTGATCCGAGACGCGGCCGTCTAACTCCCCCCGGAGCTCACCGGGCTCCTCACCGAACTCGTCCGCCGGCTCGACGGCCTGGCCACCGAGAAGCCGCAAGGCCCGCGGAGGGCGGCGGCCCCTGCGGAATGCACACGTCCGCGCGGACTGCCGGGCGTGACCGCGTGCCTGTGGGGCGGGCGGCGGGTGGCAGGCCCCGTGGCAACGGGGCGGGCGGGGGTGAGCCACCGTGCCCGTGTTGACGTGGGGCAATCGGGACGGCCCCCGAGGGCCCGCAGGGCGGTCCTGCACTTGGGTTCCCGTGTTCCGGGGCGGGATAGGGCGGCGGAGCCCTTGGTCGCCATTCCGCTGATCCGTTCGATGACATACGCTGCCAACCGGGCGAGGTGATCCATCCAGTCAGTAGTGAGTCGAGAGGTCGATGGCACGGGAGCCGATGGCGCACGGACGGGACACCGGTCCGCCGGGGGTCGGTGGCACCTGGAACTCGACGCTGTCGTCCGAGGAGTTCGCCGCGGTCAGGGGCGTCGGGTTCGATCCGGTCGGACAGGTGTTCGGCACGACCGTCTTCAACCGGTCCCCTTGGAACAGCCCGGGCCAATGGGCGGGCACCTGCGGCGCGGAATGGTCCTCCTCGATGCGGGTGTCGTCCTCCTCGCAAACGGTGCAGTCGATGTACGCGGCGCGGACGCTGGCCCTTACCCGCGTGGTGGCCGAGTGCCGCACGCTCGGCGGTGACGGGATCGTGGGGGTGACGCTGCGGGTCGGCAAGTTCCCCGCGGGGGGTCTGGAGTTCACCGCGTGGGGCACAGCGGTCCGGGCCCGTTCGCGCATCAGACCGCGCCTTCCCTTCACCTCGCACCTCAGCGGCCAGGACTTCGCCAAGCTCATGGACCGCGGATGGGTTCCCACCGGACTCGCCTTCGGCATCGCCCTCGCGACCCGGCACGACGACTGGCGTACCTCCCGCCGAAAAGCCTGGACCGCCGAGAACCAGGAAGTCCCCGCGTACACCCGGCTGCTCCACCACGCCCGCCAGGACGCCCGGGGACGACTGGCCCTCGAGGCCGTGAAGCACGGTGGCGACGGGGTGGTGGTGGAGGGACCGGAGCTGACGGTGAGTGAGAGCGAATGCCCCGGAATCGAAGGCGCGCGCGACCTCACGGCGGAGGCGGTCTTCGTCGGCACCACGATCGCCCGGTACCGCCGCTCCGAGCGGCCCGCCGGGCCCGGGACACTGACCATCATGAGACTGGAGCGCGAGCGCTGACATGACGGAGCGAACGGGGCAGGGGCCTGCTGGGGGTACCGCAGGGCCGGCTGCGGAGGGCGTGGCCGAGGACGCGATGCGGCGCCTCGCGCAGCTACAACCGGGCGAGAAGGGCTCGCTCTTCACCTCGGACCTGACGGTGAACGAGTTCCTCCTGGTGCGCGAGGTCGGTTTCCGGCCCCTCGGCCTGGTCCTCGGCACCTCCGTCTACCACGTCGGCATCCAGTTCGGCCGGTGGTCGAAGAACCAAGAGCTGACCAAGCTGTCACAGGCCATGTACGACGCGCGCGAGCTGGCGATGAACCGCATGGAGGCGGAGGCGAGCGCCCTGGGGGCGGACGGGATCGTGGGGGTGCGCCTGGACATCGAATTCAAGGAGTTCGGCTCGGACATAGCCGAGTTCATCGCGATCGGGACGGCCGTGAAGGGGGACGGCGCCGACCCCGGACCGGGCGGGACCTGGCTCAACAACAAGGGCAAGCCGTTCACCTCGAACCTGTCCGGCCAGGACTTCTGGACATTGGTCCGGGCTGGATACGCGCCACTGGACATGGTCATGGGCTCGTGCGTCTACCACGTGGCACACCAGCGGTTCGGCCAAGTACTCGGCAACGCGGGCCGCAACGTCGAGATCGAGCCGTTCACCCAGGCGCTCTACGACGCGCGCGGGCTGGCGATGAGCCGCATGCAGGCGGAGGGGAACGCCCTGGAGGCCGAGGGGATCGTGGCGGTGCAGTTGCAGCAGCACTCTCATTCCTGGGGGTCGCACACCACCGAGTTCTTCGCGATCGGGACGGCGGTGCGTCCGCTCCGCGACGACCACGTCATCGACCGGCCGACCATGGTGCTGAGCCTCGATGCCTGAGATGCCTGAGATGGAAGTGGAACTGCTGGCCGCGGCGCTGCGCCGGGACAGCGCGGACCTGGACCTCTACGCCAACGTGCTGTTGGCGAGCCTGGCGGACTCGCTGCCGCCCGGCGCCATGCGGGTCACGCGCAGGCGTTCCGTCGCCGACCGGGTGGCCGGGCGGGAGGGTTCGGTCGCCGAACTGGACGTGGCACTCGGTGAGCAGCGGCTTTCTCTGCGGATGGACCGGGGGCGGGTGACGGGGGAGGTCTGCCACGAGGTCCGGGGCATCGTGCTCTCACGGCGCCCGGTGGGCCTGGACGAGTGGATCGACACCCTGGCCCGGTCCCTGGCCGGCGTCGCCGCCTCGAACGCCCGAGCCCGCGAGGCCCTCGAGCGCTTCCTGGCCTGACCTTCGCCAGCTCGCCCCGTCAGCCGAGCCGGGCCGGGGAGGAGGCTCCCGGGGCCACAATCGGGTGCTGCCGAGTCGAGCGACTGCTGGCGGGGGCACAACGACCAGGGCAGGCAGGGCCGGACCCCGACAACAGACCCCCCGAGCTCCGGCACGACGTTTCGGTGTCGTTCTGCGGTCCGGAGCGTGGGGCCGGTGTCTTTGCGGCCACGTGCCGTGACTCACGCCGCCGTGGTGCGGAACGTGCTGGGGCTGAGGCCCTTGTGGCGTTTGAAGGCGGTGCTGAAGCCGAAGGCGTCGGCGTAGCCGACGGTCTTGGCGATCTGGGCGATGCTGAGGTCGGTGTCGGCCAGGAGTGCCTCGGCGTCGTCCATGCGGCACTCGGTGAGGTAGGTGAGGGGCGGACGGCCCATCAGCTCGGTGAAGCGCCGGGCGAACAGTGCCCGGGAGACGCCCGCTTGAGCGGCCAGCGACGCGACCGTCCAGCTCTCGGCAGGCCGCCCGTGGAAGGCGTGCAGGGCGGGGGCGAGGACCGGATCGGCGAGGCCGCGGTACCAGCCGGGCGCGTCGGCGCCCGCCCGGTCGAACCAGGTGCGCAGCGTGCAGACCAGAGCCCAGTCGAGGAGCCGGTCCATCAGCGCCTGCGAACCGGCGGAGAGCCGGGCGGCGTCGGCGGCGGAGTTCTCCAGCCAGGCGCAGACCTCGGCGTCCTCGGTGATGACCAGGACGGGCGGCAGGGCGCGCAGGAGCCGTTCGTGGCGGTGCCCAGAGGCGCGGTAGGCGCCCACGATCAGCGCGGTCGCTCCCTCCGGGCCGGTGCCCCAGTGGATGCCGTCGAGTTCCTGGCCGGTGCACGCGGCGTCCGCGGTGAAGCAGTTGATCTCGTACGCGGTGTGGGGGCGGTGGACAGTGGCAGGCTCGTCCGTGAGGCGGAACCGTGCGGGGCCCCGGACGATGGCCGTGTCGCCCGCGCCGATCGCCCGCTCGGTGCCGTCGGACAGCAGCAGCGTGCCGCCACCGCGCAGCACGCTGACCATGGTGAGCGGAGCGGCGTCGGCGAAGGTGATACTCCAGGGCGCCGTCAGGACGGCATGGCTGACGACCGAGCCTTCGGCCCGGATGCCGCTCAGCAGTGAACTCAGAGGATCCACAGCGCAATCGTAGACGATCTCCTATGTCCCGGAGAGTTTCTCCCATGGATCATCTACGGTGCCGCGGTTGTACTGGACTCACTGCACAGATCGAGCCCTCGGGAGACACCGTGCCGCAGCACAGCAGTGACACCAGGACAGCCCTCGTGGTCGTCGCGCACCACCGCAGCGATTCCCTCACCGCCCACACCGCCCGCCGCGCGGCTGCCCAGCTCGAGGCCGCCGGATACCGCATCGACCTGCTCGACCTGCACGCCGAGGGGTTCGACCCGCGGATGAACGTGGAGGACCAGCCGGACTGGGGCAACCGGGAGAAGCCGTACTCGGACGAGACGCACACCCACATGCGGCGGATCCTCGACGCCGATGTCGTCGTCGCCGTCTTCCCGGTGTACTGGCAGAGCGTGCCCGCCGTCCTCAAGGGATGGATCGACCGCGTATGGAACTACGGGTTCGCCTACGGCCGCAGCAAGCCCCGCCTGGCGGGCAAGCGCATGCTGTGGCTGGCCCTGGCCGGCGCCACCGCCGACGACCCCATCGCGGAGTCGATGCGGTCCGTCCTCGAGGCCAACCTGAGCGACGGCATCGCCTACTACTGCGGCTTCTCCCGCTCCACCGTAGGTCTGCTCCTGGACGCGGAGGAGCGATCGCAGCGCATCGACGCCGAGGGCAATCTGCTGGTCGGCGAAGCGGTCGCCGGCGCCGAGCGGGAGGCGCAGTACACCGATTTCGACCGTCGGGCACGGAAGTTCGTCGAGGAGTTCCTCGCGGACGAACTCGTCGCGGCCTGACGGCCTCCGGATCCCCGGGGTGACACTGCGGCAGTACGTGCGGCACCGGCGGCCGGGGCTGCCCGCGGTGAACAGCAGCGCCCGGTGACGGTCCAGTTTCCGCTCGTACGCCACCCCCTCCCGCAGCGCCGCCGGGTACTGGGTCCGCCAGACCAGCCGGACGCGTCTCTGCATGACGGCCGTCGGGTCATGCCTGCCCCGGCCAGCGGGGGGCAGGCCGGGAGCATGCGGGGCGGAGCCGCAAGGGCGGTCACTTCCCTATGTTCCCGTGCCGCACTGCCAGCTGGACCCCGAGCTGGGCCTGCGGACCTGTGATGCGCCCCTGTCAGCGACCGCCTCCATCGCGAGGTGCTGGCGGGCGGCGCCTGCTTCACCGCGAAGTGCTGCCGTTTTGTGCGGGCTTGCGCAGTTCCTAGGAGCGCCCGCAGCTGCAGAGCCAGCGCTGACCGTGGAGAGGGCACCGAACGCGCACCGGCCGGCGGCTTCGGGCGCGTTCACACCGCCCAAGAGGGGGCTGTCATCGTCCCGACCAGCGGGAGAGGCGGGGCGCGGTTCGCAGGTCCCGGACCGCTTGGCGGACCACAGCCCGCTGTGACTGACAGCTACCCGCCTTCTCCCTTTGCAGCCCGCTGCGACCAGCACCGGCGCAGCCGCTCTCGGAGGGAGACGCTGGCGGCGGCCCGGGAGGCTGTCCGCCTCCGTGGCGGCGGTTGCGCGAGCGGCTGTACGCGGCACAGGGGCTGTTGTTGGTACGGCGATCAAGGCCGATGGGGCAGCGATGCGGCGGCCAGAAGCTCCTTGGCGGAACCGCTGAGGGACTGGCGGGTGCCATCCGGGTTCAGGGCCTGGGCCTGAAGGTGGTCGTGCATAACGCTGTAGCGCCGCACGTCGGACCGTTTCTCCAGGTACAGGTCGCTGGTGAACCGTTCCATCCGCCGCCCCCACCCCGGGATCGTCCGCAAAGTCGAGGATGGAGAACTGTCCCGAGACGCCCGGGTGGGCCCACACGTCGTGCGGGAGGACCTGCACGGTGATGTGTGGCTGCCCGCCGAGGAACTCAAGCTCGGGATCCTGCCCGACCCGGGTCACCCCTCCGTGGTCCGCCGTGCACAGTGCCGGACGACCGAGGCCAGGTCCCCCTCCGAGCCGAGCAGGGCCCGCTGGACGCGCGCTCCGTTGCCGCGCTCCAGGAGGCCTGCGATGCCGGCCCGTACGGACTCCTGGTCGCCGGCGTCGGCCAGCGCGTCGCTGACGTGCCGGTACAGCGCCTCGACAGCCGTCGCGGGCGCGGTCTCCCGCATGGTCTCGGGGTGCAGCAGCGGGCCGTCGAGGCCCGAGCGGCCGGCCTGCCAGGAGGCGAGCCGGAGCAGTCCCGTACTCACCCGCGGCGCGGGCTCGCCTGCCTTCCAGGACCTCGCCGTGGTCTCCACCAGGCCCCGTACGAGGGCGGCCAGCAGGACCGGCGTGGACGCGTCGAGGCAGACGTCCGCCACTCTGACCTCCACCGTGGGGTAGGAGGCGGAGAGCCGTGCGTCGAACCAGATCATGCCCTTGTCGCGCAGCACACCGGAGTCCACCATGGCCTTCACCTCGGCGTGGTAGCGGTCCGCGGAACCGAAGACGTCCACGGGGCCGGCGGCGGGGAGCCTGTTCCACACCCGGCTGCGGTAGCTCCCATAGTGGGTGTCCTCGCCCTGCCAGAAGGGGGAATTCGCGCTCATCGCCGTCAGTACGGCGAGCCAGGGGCGGATACGGTCCAGTACGGCGACCCCCTCCTGGTCCGACTCCACCGACACGTGGACGTGGCAGCCGCAGGTCAGTTGCTCCTGGGCGGTCATGCCGAACTGCCGCGACACCCAGTCGTAGCGGTGACCCGGGGAGAGGGACGGCCGGACGGCCAGCGGGGAGGTGCCGAGCGCCGCCACGACCGCGCCCGCCGTCGCCGCGTGCTTGGCGGCCTCCGCGCGCCACCGGACGATCTCCTCGTGGAGCTCGCCCATCTCCGTCACCGGCTTCGTGGCGAACTCCACCTGCTCTTCCTGGAGCTCCGCCTCGAAGGTGTGGCTCGGCTCCTCCCCCTCCTCGGCGGCCTGGTCCGGGCCGGCTCCGGCCCGGTCGGCCGCGGCGAGAACGGCTCCCGCCACGGCTCGCGGCTCCCCCGTCTCCGCGTCCGCCAGCAGCAGTTCTTCCTCCACGCCCACGCTTCGCATGCAGCAGCCCATCGCCTCGTCGTGCCGTTCACCGATCGGTCAACGCCTGCCCCTGCCCACCGCCGGTATGCGGAAGCCGGCTCGCCGGACCGGGGTCTCCAGCAGACCAGGCGGGAGCGCCGCCGCCGACGAGGCGCGATGGGCGGGCCGGGCTACGGCTTGGCGGGGTTCGAGCCCTGCCCGGCGCCCTCGGCCCCGCTGTCCTTCGTCGTCGGCAGCTGGGAGCCGTAGTCCAGGGCCAGCCACAGGCACAGTCCCGCGGCGCCCTGCACTGCGGCCCACGCTTACATCCGGTACCGGGCCCGACCGTCGGCCCCAAGGTGGACCTTGGTGCTCAGGCCTCCGCGGGAGCGTCCGGGTGCGTGATCGGCTGGTTCCCGGCGTCCCGCCGCCCCTTTTTGAGTGCTCCGGCGGCGTGCTGGTGGGCTCGGACGACGGTGGAGTCGACGGAGACGGTCCAGTCGATGTCGTCGTCGGCGTCCGCCGCGGCCCGGACCGAGGCCGGGATCCGTTCCCAGGTGCCGTCGACAGCCCATCTGGCCAGCCGTTTGTGAGCGTCTGGAACGGACCGAGCTCGCCCGGCAGGTCACGCCAGGGCGAGTTGGTGCGGTACTTCCGGGCGATGGCCTCAAGGGTGCGGGGGCGGCGGTCGGCCCACCGCCGTCCACGGACCGGATCGGCCGGCATAAGCGGCTCGATCCGGTCCGACATCGCATCAGTGATCACTAACCGGACAGACAAATCCGATCACTGACCAACTCATCAAAGAGACACGCCAAAGGTCGTGACGTCCACTGAGCTCGCCCCTATGGCGATTACTTGAACTTCCAGCCGTAGGCGCTCACAACACGCGCGTTAGCGCTGGCGCCTTCATGGTCTGTCCCCATCTTCTTCCACGGAAGCGTGTAGTTCTGGTAGACGCCGGGACTGGTCAGGTACTCGAAAGTGACCGTCACACGCCAGTTGTCCGCGGATCGCCCGCTGCACTTCGCGTACCACGTGTACTGATTCTCGACGTAGTTGTAGTGGGTCTTCACATAACAACCCGACGGACCGTTGTACGTGGCCGCGGAGGCGGGACCCGCAGTCATCCCCAGGACTGCGAGTGCTCCCAGCCCCGCCGTGAGCCCTCGTTTGACGATTCGGTACAAGATTCCCCCATGTCATCTCGTCACGACCCAGTTGGATCGCTTGGCGGCTGAAGCCGCCTCTCCGTGTATCCGGACGGCTAACCGCCCTGCGGTAGCGCCCTCAGGAAGTCACCCCCGAACACGCGTGCGATCAACACACTAACAACGTGCAAGAAGTTGCGAAAGATCTTTCGGGCTGCACGGAAGGAGACCGCGAGGCGGTGGGCTTGTGCCGGGCTTCCCTGGGGGCCGGCGGACGATGTCGAAGAGGTCGATGACTCCTACGTGATCGAGCTCGACCTGCCGGGCTGCGCAGGGATCAGATATCCGTCGAGGTTCGGTTCGGAACTCGCCGTCCACGGGGAGGTCAAGGAGAAGGAACGTGTCGGCGTCCTTCGGCGGCAGACTCGCAGGACCGGACAGTTCGACTCCCGGATGAGCCTTCCTGCCGACGCGGAAGCCGAGCACATCAGCGCGGAACTGGCCCACGGCGTGCTCACCGTGCGCGTCCCCAGAACACAGAGGGCAAAGCCCCGCCGCATCGAAATCACCGGCTGACCCGGAAACGGCTCTGCCCGGTGCGGCGGGGTCACACCCATCCGGCAACTTGTTCCTGCCGAAGGGGCCGATGCCGTCGCCTGGGTCAAGCCGCTAACTCCCCGGCCGGCTCGCTGTGTGTACTGCCGTGCTGCCGAGGTCGGCTCGCTGGCACGCAAAATGACGACTGACGACTGATGAACAGCTGCCACGGCTCCTGCCGATGTCGGCACTCAACGGAGAGAGACGTCTTCAGTCGAGGACGGCGGTCGCCTCGATCTCCACCAGGTGCTCGGGTACGTCCAGCGCAGCGACGCCCAGCATGCTGGCCGGCGGGACCGGTATGGTGCCCAGCCTCTTGGCCGCCCGGGCGATCCCCTCCAGCAGCAAGGGCATCTTGTCCGGAGTCCAGTCGACAACATAGACGGTCAGCTTCGCCACGTCGTCAAGGGAAGCACCGACCCCGTCCAGGGCGGTGGCGATGTTGACGTAACACTGCTCGACCTGTGCGGCGAGGTCGCCTTCGCCGACCGTGACACCATCGGCGCCCCAGGCGACCTGCCCTGCGATGAAGACCAGCTTCGACCCCGTCGCGACCGCAACCTGCCGGTAGACGGGGATCTCCGGCAATCCAGGGGGGTTCACCAGGGTGATGGCCATGCCGCATACCTCCGTTTGAACTGCGAGCAGCCGCGAAAAGCCGCTCTCTTGTGGTTACTCAGAAACCATAGGAGAGTGACCCCTGACATGGAAGAACGCACTTTTCGGTGACTGGGGAACCAAATGGTGACCAAGCAGTTCAGTGGCTCGCCAGAGGACGCCGACCTCAGGCGCGCGGACTCACTGGCGCGGGAGATCTTCTCGGACATCGCCAACAAGTGGGCGCTGCTGATCATCGAAGCTCTGGGGGAACGCACCCTGCGCTTCAGTGAGGTACGCGGCGAGGTCGAGGGCATCAGCCACAAGATGCTCACCCAGAACCTGCGCATGCTGGAGCGCTACGGTCTGCTCGAGCGAACCGTGCACCCCGTCGTGCCACCGCGAGTCGAGTACGCCCTCACCGAGCCGGGCCAGGCCCTGCGGGTGACGATCGACGGACTCTGCGACTGGACCCACCGCTACCTCCGCCACATCGAAGCCTCCCGCCACCGCTTCGACGCCTGACGCGACAGTCGCTCGCCTGCCGCTTGAGACGACGGAGGAAAGGTCGGCCAGGGCGTGGAGCCTGGTGCCATCCGTCCCGGGCCGGGCTTCTGGTGGCCGGGCTGGCCTGTGACAACTGACACGTCCGCGATGCGCCCGTCCACAAGGACGTCTGTGTTGTGTGCTGCTTTCCAGTCCGAGAGTTCGGTCTAACCGCGCTCGCGGCGGTGCGGGATGACGAGTCCGGTGCCCGGGTAGCCGCCCTCGGCGATGGTCATGGCCTCGCCGACGGCGGCTTTGGCGCCGGATTCCTCCCAGGCCTTGCAGTCGTTGCGGTTCCCGGCGAGCGGCTGGCCGACCACGACGACCAGCCGGTTGTCGGCGTCGATGACGACCTGGTGGTTGGTGGAGTACCGGTAGTTCTTCGACCGCTCGGCGATGGTGTGGTCGCGGGTGGGGACCAGGGTGCCGTCCACGATGAGCACGGTGTCCTTGGCGAACCGCTTACGGGGCTGGAGCGCGAGCATCGGTCCGAGGTGGTCGATGATGCGGTCCGCCGCCGACTTGGACACCCCGAACAGCGGGGCGAGCTGCCGCATCGTCAGGTTCGTGCGCCAGTACGCAGCGACCAGCAGGGCCCGGTGCTCCAGCGGAAGACTCCACCGCCGGCCCTTGCGGACCGCGTCCGCACCCTCGCGTCGCAGATCCGTCACCAGCTTGGCGAAGGCGCGCGGGATCAGCCCGGTGAACGGGGCTATCCAGGACGGCTCCGACGCCGTGATCACACCAGTCACAACAAGATCATCCCAGTTGCCGACGCTGCCCTATGTCCTCGATCCTGTGTGCTCGGCAAGCAGGGAGGGCACATGGGCTGGTTCTTTTCCCGGGCGACGGAGACAACAGCAGTCCGGATGTCTCCTGGTCCTACAGCGGCTTTGCCGCATTCCGGCTTAGGAGCCGCATCTGCGTGAGGCGTGCAGCAGCAGCATCACGCCTTCGTTCCTGGCCGTGCCGCACTGTCCGCCCAGGCTCGGGTGAACCGCTCGTGCGCGGGTGCCGGGACCGCAGCGGGGGCTTCTGCCAGAGCGGCGGGTTTGGGGCGCGGGGCCTTTGCGGCGGTCAGCTCCTTGCGGACGGCGCGGTGATGATCGATAGACCAGGAGTTCCAGCGGCGGACGGTACGGTCGGCTGGGCGGTCGAAAGCGTGCAGCTGGAGCTGGAGGGCGGCCGCGTCACGGCTGACACCGAGAGCCGCAGCCACCTCGTCCACCAGGTCCGGGACGCTGAAGAGCGGGTTGGTCTCGTACTGGCCTGGCGGAACGGGGGTGGTGGCGGACCGGTCCGCCAGCCTGCGCAGAGCGGTGAGCAGATCGGCGGGCAGGTCCGTGAGCCCGCCGAGTAGGACGCGGGCACCCTGCGCCGCAGGGTCTTCTACCGGGCGCTCGGCGAGAGCCCAGGCGACAGCGGTGGCGGCGGCCTGCATGCCGTCGGCCTCCAGAGGGTTCTCGAGGCGACCGGTGAGCAGGGCCGTGGCCCAGATCTCCGGGAGTCCGTGGTCCGCGGCGAGGGCAGCGGCATGGCTGCCGTCATCGGTGTACGGGGCACTGCCGAGCAGCTGGGTCCAGGCCGCGGCCATGCGTTCCGCGGCCGCGGTTATCCCGCCAGGGGCCCAGAGCTCCGCCGGGTCGCCGGGCAGAGCGGCGGCGAGCACGGTGCGTCGGCCGGCCGGCCCGAGTCGTCGCCGGAACTCGTCGTACGCGTAGAGGGTGTTCTGGTCCGCCTTGTACGGCTTGGAGCGGACCAGCTTGCGGTGCGCACCGTAGTCGTCGCTGCCGGCGAATCCGTCGAGGACCAGGGCGGCGATCGGGCGCGGCACCCCGGTGCGCCAGCGGAACAGGTCCACGGCCTCCTCGGGCACCGGCAGTGGGCCCTCTTCGGCGAGCATGGCGAGCAGGCGGGGAAGCCGGGTGGTGTCATCGGCGGCGACGGTGTGCGTGGCGCACTCTTCGGCATCGGTGGGCACCGGATCGGCTGATCGCTGGAGGAAGGGGGCGAAGCCGCTGCGGTCCGGCCCGGAGGCCACGGCGATACCGTCCGCGCGCAGTGCGGCGATCCGGTGCTCCGGGGCCCGGCCGGTCCGCCAGGAGCTGTCGGCCTCCGCGAACGGCTGCCGGCTCCATACGCCGAGCAGCGCCGCGAGCGCCTGTCGCTGCTCGTCGGGGGTGGCCGCGACGACGGTCCGCCAGGCCACGGCATCGATCCGGCCGGTCAGCACCGCCCACTCGGACGGCGGCGCGGGCAGGGCGAGCACCCGCACCTCGTCGTCGATCTCGCCGCGCAGGTATCGGCCGTCGGCGGCGACCGAGGTGAGGAGGGCGGGCTGTGGCTGCGGCTGCCGTTCCTCGTAGCCGCGCAGCTGGGGCAGCAGGCCGTGGAGGGCCGGGACGAGCCGGTTGTCCGGCGCCGGGTCGGGCAGCTCGACGACCGGACCGGCCCGCATGACGGCCACCCGGTGGGACAGCTCCCGGCGCTGACGCAGGACGTCAGCGGCGAGCCGGACGGCGCGGTCGACGCCCTCCTGGACCCGCGGGTCGGTTACTCCCGGCAGGGCGCGCCCGATGCCCTGGTGCAGCAGCTCGCGCACCGCACTGTCCGTGACCGTCCTCAAGACACGGGACGAGGGCTCGTCGCGCGGGGTGAGGAAGTGCCAGAAGGCAGGTGGCGGCACCGGCCCCGCCAGTTCGCCCAGGGTGGCCCGGCTCCGGGTCCTGTGGCGGCTGCCGGGGAAGCCCTGAACCTGCCAGAGCAACGAGTTGTCGCCAGCGGCATGGCAGCGGATGGTGGTCCCGCCGGCCAGGACTGCGTCCTCACCGCCGAGCGGCAGGGCAAAGATTCCCCACGGGCGACGGCCCCAGTTGTTGCTGCGGTAGGAGGCGGTGCGGCCGTCGACGGACTCCAGCACGAACTCGCGCGGCGAAGGACCCGCGTACGGCGTGCGGTAGTCGACCCGGCAGCCGGTGAGTGAGCCGTCCTGGCCGAGCGGGGAGGGCGGGGCGCCGGACGGCAGCGCGGCGAGGATCCGGTGGTCGGGGAAGGGCTTCGTGCCGGGCGGGGACCGGTCGGGGTCGTGGAAGGCGGGCAGGGTGCGGTCGGCGGTGGGGACACCGGTGGTCGGGTCGATGCGGTTCCAGCCTCCGTGGTCCTCGCTGAACACCGTGGTGCTCCAAAAGGCGTGGCCGTCGTGCATCTGGTAGTCGCGGTGGCCGATGCCCCCACGTCCGCCGGCCCGCAGGACGCGCTCGCCGTCGAACCGGCCGCCCCGGTCCGGGGTTTCGAACTGGTAGCCGAGGCCGCCCTGGATGCTGCCGCCGTAGGGGCGCAGCCCGTACGTCTGCTCTGGTTCGAACTTTTCGCTGGGGTGGTCGGACCAGTAGGCGGTGTTGGGAGAGTTCTCCTTGTGCTCCTTGTTCCAGGCGACGAGGAACTGTCCGCCGACCCAGTGCACGGTGTGGCCGAGTGCTCCGTCGGGCAGTTCCAGGGTGTGCTCTGCGCGCAGCCCGGCGTGGTCGACGGCGAGGGCGTGGGTCTCCCCGTACACGGTGAGCACCGGCCAGGTGCAGGTGACGTGCACGGTTTCGTCGGGCCGGAACGCGGCGAGGGCCTGGTCCAGGGCGGGCCAGCCCAGCTCCTCGGGGAGCCCGGCCCGCAGGGCGCGGGCCAGCGGGCCGGTGAGGTCGAGTGCGTCGAGGGCCTCCTCGATGCCGTCCAGGGCGACGACGGTGGGCCGGTCGAGGAGGCCGCGCAGCTCGTCGACGGCCTCATCGGCGGCGGCGAGTCCCCCGCCGCGCAGGGCGTCGAGCAGCTTCTCGACGCGGGCGTGCACCTCGGCCGTGATGCCCGGATTGTGAGGGAGCCGGCTGATGGCAGTGCCGCTGATCGCAGTGCCGCCACGGGTGCGGAGCCCGGCGTGCACGGTGCCTTCCAGCCGGGGGCCGAACACCGGGTCGGCGGCGAGCGCCTTGAGGTCGCGCTGGGAGTGCTCACCCCAGAACTCCAGGCTGATCGCAGCACCGGGGTCGTGGACGGGTACGCCCTCGGCGAGGCAGAGGTCGAGGAGGTCGGCGTCCAGATGCGGCCACCGGTAGCGGTCCTCGTGCAGCCGGACCGGGGTGCCGTGCGCGCGCAGCAGCGGGGCGAAGCGGCCCACCAGGTCCAAGAGTTCCGCGGGCATGGGCTGGCGGGTCACCCCACCGCCGCTGACCGTGCGGTGCGAGTATCCGGCGGCGTACCGGCGCAGCCAGTCGCCGAGGCCGCCCTCCGGGGTGATCCGCCCGGCCGCGGCCGCATCGGCGGCGCCGCACGCGATGAGCAGTCGCAGCCAGGCAGCTGCGTCGTTCTTCGACTCGGGAAACAGGTCGAGGAGGGTGGTGGCCTGTTCGTCGGCGGGCGGGTGGTCGCCGAGCGGGCCGGCGGCCGCGTCGAGCAGCCGGTCGGGTATGGCCTTGCCTCGGGCCGCGGCCAGCACCCTGCCCAGCACCCGGGCCTCCTCCTCGCTGCCGAGCCCGGCCGCGCGGGCCGAGTCCCGGACCCGGCGGGCAAGATCGGCGGGAAGCTCGCCGGGGGACGCCGCCCAGGCGCTCAGGAGGCGGACGAACTCGTGGTGCGCGTCGTCCGGTGCGAGGACACCGGCCAACCAGGCCGCCGCACCGCTGAGTTCACTGGCGGGTAGGGCGCCGAACCGGGCGAACAGCAGCTGATTCGCCCGACGCCAGTCGGGATCGACCGGCAGAGCGTGGGTGCGCTCGGCGGCGCGCGCCTGCGCGTAGGCGCGGGCGGCGGAGCGGCGGTGCGTCTCCAGCATCCAATGACCGATGGTGTCCCAGAACCAGGGCAGGTGGGCGGCCGGCAGGCCCCGGGCCAGGCGCTCGGCGTCGTCTACGAACCGGCCGGGCTTCTCCCAGGCCCGGTGCCGGCTGCTGCCCGCCCGTTCCAGCATGTCGCGGGCGTCGGTTTCGACGCCGGGCCCCTGAGTACGTGCCCAGTCGGCGTACGTCTCGGAGATGCGATGATTGACTGGGAGCGGGACTGGAGTTCCGGTGTTGCTGGTCATACGTGTGATCTTGCCAGGCGGTTCTGACAGCGGGTCCGGGGGATTCTGGGGCGTCAGGAGTAGTTGCGCTGCCCCGACATCGAGGCGTTAGCCTTCGGGTCCACTCTTGAGCGCCACAGCGGGCCAGCGGCCCGCGGTTCCGGCGTCGGCCGGACCACGGACAGCCGTAACGCGGCAGCTATCGACCCATCAGGTGACGCAGACGCCCGAGGACTGCGACCCGTCCGTGCGGAATGGCAGGGCAGCGCAACTCCTACGCCCCGTGGAACCGGCGGGCATGCTCGCCGACTTCGTCCGCCATCGCGTCGTAGCAGTCCGGGCCGCAGGCGAGGCCCGGGCTTAGGGGTCCTAACAAAGGCGTTGGACGTGGCGGTGGGTGATGAGGCAGGTGGCGAGGCCGAGGAAGGCCTCGTGGATGTCGTCGCGTCGTTCCCACCGGATCCGTAGTCGCCGGAAGCCGTGGAGCCATGCGATGGTCCGTTCCACGACCCACCGGTGGACGCCGAGGCCGGAACCGTGCGGGACGCCGCGGCGGGCGATCACGGGTTTGATGCCCAGGGCCCAGACGAGACGGCGGTATTTGTCGTGGTCGTAGCCGCGGTCGCCGAGCAGACTGTCGGGTCGTTTGCGTGGCCGTCCGACCAGGCCGGCGACCGATGGGATCTTCTGCAGCAGGGGTATCAGCTGGGTGACGTCGTTGCGGTTGCCGCCGGTCAGTGAGACGGCGAGTGGGATGCCCTGGCCGTCGACGACGAGGTGGTGCTTGCTGCCCGGACGTGCTCGGTCGACCGGGCTGGGCCCGCTTTTGGGCCCCGTCGAGCGGCCCGGACGTGGGAGGAGTCGATCACCGCCCGCGACCAGTCCAGCTTCTTCGCGACCCGCAGCTTTTTCAGCAGCACCAGGTGCAGTTGGTCCCAGACGCCGGCCTCGTTCCACGCGGCCAGACGCCGCCGGCAGGTCATGCCTGATCCGAAGCCCAGCTCCTGCGGCAGGTACTCCCACTGGATCCCGGTATGCAGCACGAACAGGATCCCGCACAGGGCCTGCCGGTCCGGCACCCGAGGGCGCCCCTCCACCTGCTTGGCCGCCGGCGCAGGCAGCAACGGCTCGATGAGCGACCACAGTTCATCCGACACGATCCATGGCCGCGACTGACGTTTCCCCACGGTCAGACCAACGACCATCCGAACCGAAAGTCACATGATCAACAGCTTCTGTTAGGACCTCTTATTCACGCCTCCGTGCGGGCCGATGTCGGCAGGGGGAAGGGGCCTTCGGCACGGCGGTACGGGCGCCGGACAGATCCACACCAACTCACGGCAGCCGGACCACGGCTCGGATGGCTGCGGCGCTCCCCGCCGTCAGTGTGGACGGCGCCTCCCTCTCAACCGTGGCGGTGACCCTCTGATCAGCTTGCCGACGCCAGCACGTTATAGGATCCACAGGGTGGCAGAACTGATCAAGACCAGTGCGACCCAACCTGACGATCGCTCGGGCCAGCCCACCCGCGACCAGGTCATTGGCCGGATCGCTGATCACCTTACGGCCCGGGACCTCGGGCATCCGCTTCGTGTCGCGGTGGACGGTATCACCGCCGCAGGGAAGACAACCCTGGCCCGTGCACTGGCATCTGCGGTCGCCAGTCGCGGCCGACCCGCGATTCACCTGTCCATGGACGGATTCCACCACCCGCGCGCCCACCGCCACCGGCAGGGCCGCGACTCAGCAATCGGCTACTACCAGGACGCCTACGACCTTCCCGCGTTCGCACGGACAGTACTCACACCGCTGGGCCCAGGCGGCGACCGCCGCTACCGCGGTCGCATCATCGACCTGGCCAGCGACCAGCAGATCTACGAACCCCCCGTCACCGCGCCGGCCCAAGCGGTGCTGATCGTGGACGGCAGCTTCCTCCAGTGCAGCGAACTGGCCCCCCTGTGGGACGAAGTCGTGTTCGCCGACACCAGCTTCCCCGTCGCCCGCCGGCGCGGCACTACACGGGACGCCGCGCTCTTCGGCGGACTTGAACAGGCCGAGAAGGCCTTCGACAACCGCTACCACGCAGCCTGTCGGCAGTACCTCGCCGAGGCCGACCCGGCCACGCAAGCAAGCATCGTCATCGGCAACAACGACGTCGACCACCCTGAACTGCGCCGCATCGGCGACCTCCGACGGCCCCAGTAGCCTGCGCGGCCGTCCAGCCAACTGATCCTCGAACCCATGTCCCCCATGATCGGAAAGACAACGGCTTCTGAGCCCCTCCCCCGGCAACGGACCCCCGGGCTGCAGCAGCCCGCAAAAGGGGTCGGCAGCCCTCTTCCGGCGCTCGCAACAGCAGGCCACGGCCGCACCCGCCACCGCGGGCGTGACTGCCGCTGTAGCGGAGGCGCCGCCTGCCGCCGCTCGTCCAGGGGCCGAAGCCGCGCTTGGTGAGCTTCCACTTCGCCCGGGGCGGCACCCTGGTGAGCGATTTCGGCTTCGTCGCCGGCTTCCAGCTCGTCGGCGTCCGCATCGGTAGACCAGCCCGGATCTGACGGTCCTCTCGGACCATGTCGGCACAGAGATGGGCGGATGAAGGCGCCCAGTGCGTTCCTCAGCCCGGATCATGGCGCGGGCGTGGCGGCTCTGCTCCTGCTCACGGAGAAGGGCAACACGCACACCGCCTTCCTAGACGTACAGACCGTGCGTCTCCAGGAGCGGCGGCGTGGCGTGGGGACCGCCTTGTGGGAGCGGTCCGCGGGGAACTGCTCGCTGGGGGCCGGACCTCGGTCGCGGCCTTGGTGGACTTGGGCGCTCCGGGGCAGGCGTTCGCGGAGTCGGTGGGGTTCGAGAACGTACTGCCGATGGGCTGGTACGAACAGGAACTCCCCGCCGTCGGGCCCGCGCCGGTCCCGGCCCCACCCGGCTACGAGCTCCACACCTGGCACGGCCTGATCCCCGATGCCTGGGCGCCGGCTGCCGCCGCGGTCCGCGGGGCGATGGAGGATGCGCTCGGCGGGGACATGGACGAGCGGATCCAGGTCTGGACGGCGCAGCGGCTGCACGCGCTCCAACAGTTGATCATCGAGCGGGGCGGGGAGGTGATGACGGTCGCGGCCGTGACCGGAGCGGGCGAGGTGGCGGCGTACACCGAACTCGTCCTGCTGGACCCCACCGGCCCGCGCGCTCTCCAGAACGACACGGTGGTCGGCGCCGCCCACCGAGGCCGCACCCCGTTTAGCGCGGGTCCGCAGCACGGGCCACCGGTTGGGCTTCTTGATCGCCCGGGGGCAGTTCCGGTTCCGGCGGGCTGGGAGTAAGCGGCTGCGTGCCTCTTGCGCGGCCTGAGTAAGGGAGCGTGTGAGCTTGGCCGTAGTGGCTCACGGGACGCTTCGGCGGATGATGCGGACGCACTTGAGGTAGGAGACCCGGTCCGCGTCTACGGCGGGGCCGGCGAGAGCTGCGGCGTGGGCGAACCGGCGGATCGCGTGGTGGACGGCGGTGAGGAAATCCGGAAGCGAATGCGTAACATCCCGTGACCGAAAGTCATGATGGTGACAGAGGTGCCGCTTCCCCGGGCATCGTGCCGACCGGGCCTCCACGGAGCGTTGCCGCGGTTGTCGGAGCTCCATGGAGGCCCGGTCGGCGTGTGATGGAGGCTGCCCTCGGCCTCAGGACCGTCCTCGCGGGCTCAGACGACCGCCCCCGTCCCCCTCTCCTTCTTCCTCCGCGCCTCCAACGGGCGGTACCCGTCAGGGACTTCCTTCGCGGCGCGACGGTCCCGTGCCGGTGGGGGTGTCGGGTTGCGGTGTTCCAGGGCGATCGCGATCGGGACCGCGGTGAAGATGGTCGAGGCGATGCCGACCAGGACGCCCGCGATCAGCGCCACGGAGAAGTCCGCCAGCGAGTCGCCGCCCAGTACCGCCAGTGCGGTCAGGATGAACAGGGCTCCCATACCCGTGTTCACCGTGCGCGGGAGTGTCTGGACCACCGCGTGGTTGGCCGTCTTCTCCAGGTCGCCTCGGGGATCCCGGCGGCGCGCTTCGCGGACGCGGTCGAAGACGACCACCGTGTCGTTCACGGAGTAGCCGATCACCGTGAGCAGCGCCGCCAGGAAGACGCTGTCCACCGGCCTGCCCAGCCAGGCGAACAGGCCCACCACGAGGAGGACGTCGTGGACCATCGCAGAGACTGCCGCTGCCGCCAGGGTCCAGCGGAACCGCACGCTGAGGTAGATCAGCTGGGCGGCCACCGCGATGCCCAGGGCCAGGAGCGCCTTGTGGCGCAGTTCGCTGCCGAGGCTCGGGCCGATCTGTTCGTCACGCTCCACCGTGACGGTTCCGCCGGGCTCCTCCAAGGCCGCCTTGACGCGCTGCTGTTCGTCGTCGGTGAGCTTCTCCGTGCGTACGGTGATGTCGCCGTCGCCGGACTCCTGCACCACCGCGCGCGGGAACCCCGCGTCGGACACGGCGTTCCGGGCCGTGTCCGCGTCGACGGACCTGCTGGTGCTGTACTCGACGAGGCGGCCGCCGGTGAACTCCACGCCGAAGTCCAGGCCGCGGATGAGGATTCCTGCGACGGCCACCGCCACCAGGAGTGCGCTCGCGCCGAGCCAGCGGCGACGGTGGCGGACCAGGTTCGGGTTGTGGCGGGACAGCCATGTGCGGACCCGGCCCGTCGAGGCGATGCCCGTCAGACCGGGGCGCTTGCGTACGAAGCTGCGGGCGACGGTGAAGTCCGCGAGCGCGCGGGTGATCACGAGCGCCGTGAGCATCGATGCCAGGACGCCGATGCACAGGGTGACCCCGAAGCCCTTGACCGGGCCCGTGGCGAAGAAGAACAGCAATCCCGCGGCGAGCAGCGTCGTCACGTTCGAGTCGATCACCGCGCTCCACGCCTTCGCGAAGCCGGTCTTCACCGGCTTCGCCAAGTCCTTGGAACGGACGCTCAGGTACTCCTCCCTGGCCCGTTCGAAGACCAGGACGTTCGCGTCCACCGCCATGCCGATCGCCAGGACGAACCCGGCGAGCCCCGGCAGCGTGAGCGTCGCGCCGAGCGCCACCAGAGCGGCGTACGAGATGAGGCCGTACAGCGCGAGGGCCAAGGCGGCGAGCGCGCCAAGGAGCCGGTAGACGACGGTGATGAACAGTGCGGTCAGGGCGATGCCGA
Organism: Streptomyces sp. NPDC054849; assembly: GCF_053610945.1. Lineage (NCBI taxonomy): Bacteria > Bacillati > Actinomycetota > Actinomycetes > Kitasatosporales > Streptomycetaceae > Streptomyces > Streptomyces sp. NPDC054849. The sequence goes on along the minus strand of NZ_JBSGZI010000041.1, from coordinate 26,727 downwards.
TGAGCGCGGCCTTGGTGCTCGCCTCGATTGCGTCGGCGCCGAGCGTCGGGCCGACCGTGCGCTGCTCCACGACGTCGAGGGGCACCGGCAGCGCGCCGCCCTTCACGAGCGCCGCCAGCTCGCGCGCCTCGGCCTGGCCGAAGCCGCCGCTGATCTGCGTGGAGCCGCCGGTGATACCGGTCCCGCACACCACGTCCGCGGTGACGCCGGGCGCCGAGATGATCTTGTTGTCGAGGGTGATGACGACGCGGCGTTCCGGAGCGCCCTGAGGCGCGCAGGCCGCGTCCGAGGTGATCTTCGCCCAGTTGTCGCCCGCGCCCTTGCGGAAGTCGAGGGAGACCATCCAGCCGCTGAGCGACTGCTGGTCCAGGACCGCCTCGGCGTCCTCGACCCCCTCGCCGGTGAGGGCGGTGGGGCCCAGCTTCAGGTGGTTGCCCGGCTGGTCCGGGTCGGGCAGGGTGCGCGATCCGTCGGCCTCGGGCTTCGCGGAGCCCTTGTCGGCCGTCGCCCCCGTCACCGGGTGGACCGTGAGCTGTGCGGTGCGGCCGATGACCTCGGCGGCCTTGCGTGGGTCCTGCACTCCGGGCAGTTCGACGATGATCCGTTTCTCGCCGGAGCGGGCGATGCCGGGTTCGGAGACGCCGAGGGCGTCGACGCGCTGCCTGAGGACCTCCAGAGCGCGGTCGGTGGATGCGGCGTCGGCCTTGACGGTGGGTGAGTCCCGGGTCTCCAGGACGATCTGGGTGCCGCCGCGCAGATCGAGGCCGAGGCGGGCGGATTGGGTGAGGGCGATGTAGAGGGACAGCGCGACGGCTGCCAGCGCGACGATCGCCCTCCACAAGGGTGGGCGGGACAAGGGTGCGCGAGACATGCGTACTCCACGATGAGGGCAGGACGGAGGGACGCGTGACCGGCCCCGCGCGGTGCGCGCCGGGTCAGAAGGGTCAGGCGTCGATGACGGTCTGCGTGCTCATCGGTGGGGCGGGCCGCGCGGGGCGGCGGACTCGGCCGGCCTGCGCGGCGGCGCGAGTGCGGTGGCGGGGCCCGTGTCGGGCCCGCCCAGGGCGCGGCTCGGGGCCGTGTCGACGGCCGTACGCGCGGGGCCCGCAGGCTGCGGGCCCGGGATGTGGGCGTCAGGTCGGTGCGTGACCGCGACATGCCGCGCCGGGACGTCGTCCGGTCCTGCCCCTTGTCCGGCGTGCCCCGCCACCGTGTGGTGGGCGAGCGGCCTGTCGGCGGGCATGGGCATGCCCTGCGCCCCGGCCACCGGGACGAACAGCGCGAGGACGGTGACGACGAGGGTCAGCGCGGACGCGGCCAGGCGCGCGGAGTGGCTCTGTTGCGGCACGCGTCCCCCCATCCCTTCGGTGCTCGTCGGGTGCGCACGGCGTGGCCCCTCCCTGCTCAACGTATGGGGCGCCCCGGTCCGTTCCGTGTTCCTCGGCAGTTCTTCGGAAGCCGAAGAACTTCAGCAACAGCGCGAAACCCAGCCGGTTCGCCGCCCCCGACTTGCTCCGAAGCCGCTCCTGGTCCTCCTCCAAACAGCGTCCAGACCTCGATCAAGTTCTCCGGCTCCACTCCTGCCGCACTCCGCACTCCCGACGGTCTTCGTGACCGGACCAACGTCGCCGAGCGGCTCCTCAAGAATCCGGAAAGATCCAAAACCCGGACAAGCCCACCCCGGAGTTGCTACAGAGAGCTACTTGTCACTTCGTGGCAGCTTCGGGAGGACAGGGCCGAAGGGGGTGGGTGAGCCGCAACCGACGGTGGGCCCCGATGGGTGATGCTGCCGCGCGCCGAGGCCCTCCGACCTGGCGTGTCGGAGACGGTGGGGGTTCCGTCCTTGGTATGGCTGACGAGCCGGGCCCCCGGCGGCGAAGGACGAGGGTTGGAGTCGGTAGTGGCGATGGTCGGGCTGTTCTGGATTACCCCGGAAGCGACGTACCTGGGTTCCCCGCCGACCGACGACGGGAGCTGCGTCCGGCTGAGCGCTGCGGGGCTGGAGGCCGTGGACCGCGAACGCTCGCGCACTTGGACGTGGGAGGAACTGCGTGCGGTGACGGTCGAGGACGTGCCGCGGCAGGGGATGGCGGGCCGGCTGTCGGGGATCGTGGAGTCGCTGGTGATGTCGCTCGGAGGCGGCGAGGGCCCGCCCACAATGACGCTGCGGCTGGAGACCCGGAGCGGGCCGGAGCGGGTCCGGGTCTACTCGGCGGCGGCTGGCGGCTACAGCGCCGAGGAGGAGGCGCTCTCCCAGGCGCTGCTCAGCCGGTTCGCGGCGGGGACGGCCGACCTGCGGGCAATGGAGGCGTGGGGCCGCGAGCACGGCCTGGAAGGCACCCCCAAGGCGCGCGTGCGCGAAGAGCTGCTGCGGGCCTGGGCGCAGGTCTGAGGTCCGCCATACGGACTGATGGCATTAACGTGCAGTTGAGCTGGAGTCAGCGGAGCCGCCACGTCGGCGGTCACCGGGTGCAGCCGTGGAAGCACCCTTCACCGACTGCCACGGAGATCGCTCGTGATTCCCCAGTCCCGCTCTCGGCCAACAGGACCGAGACCAGCCTCATCCTGGCTCTGTACCCGGTGGACATCACCGACTGGATCTACAAGACCTGCGGCAACCCCGACGGCCGCAAGCTGCTCGGCCACTACTGGGGCCAGACGGCGCCCGCACCGGTGACAGCGGCTCGGCGTCCGGCCCCGGATTCCGGGCCGACGCCGCTGACTTGCCGCCCGGCACCCGGCTGACCGTCACCGCTTGCCTCGAACTCCCCTGCGAGCGGATCAAGGGTACGGCCATTGACCCCGAGCACCCATGGCCAGGCGTCGGCCAGGGCGACTTCGCCGAGCCCCCGGTTCTGGAGCCCCGTTGCTCCAGGGCCAGCATCCGCAGGTACTCGATCACCTCCTGCGCGCTGACGGCGTAGGGGGTGTGCGGCGCGGGCGCGGTGACGTCGATGCCGGGACCGCCGTTGACGAAGTACGACCAGAAACCGACAGTCGCGTGGGCCGGCAGACGGCTCGCCCGGCCGGTGAACTCGTGCCGTACGTAGTCGGCGAGGTCGTTCCCGTAGATGATGATGTCGGTCTGGTGGACGGACAACACGGGGTGCCGTCTCTGCGGGCCTCGGGCTCCAGGCGGGGTGCCAGAACCTGTTGTGCTCGACGTCGAAGAGCACACCCTCGACCGGTTGGGAGAGCCTTTCGGTCAGGTCCTCGGGGTTGCCGTTGCGCCAGTCTGGCCAGGTTCGTGACCCGTGTGGGAGCCCGGCGGCGAGGAAGACCCTGTGGTCCGCCGAGAAGGTGAAGCCGAACCGTGTCTCGACCGCGTCGAGTTCCCGCTCGCTGAGGCCCGGCCCGATCTCGGCTCGGAGCATGCGCTGAAGGTCCCTGGCGGTTTCCAGGGTCAGTGCAGGAGGCGACTGCGCGGTCATCCCGGCAGCACAGTGACTGGTAAGACCGCAGATGTCGCGAGGTGGTCCGAACCCAGGGCGGTCGCTTCTGCGCCCTGCACAATTCCCCGAGCGCTCAAACGATTTCTTGCCCGAGATGCGGAGTCAGCTCGGACGACCACCGCAGGCTGAGACCGGATCTTTGCTCGCCGGCCGCCGTCGAACTGGCCGACCGGTCCAGTACCTTCGCGCCCGGTCTCATCCGGAGGGAGCCCGGCACCGAACCGGCAGTACAGCTCCGTGAGATCGCCGCCCGGCTCCCCGCGGACGCGGGCAGGGTCGACGAACTCCACAGCCGAACCCGGCCCACCTACCGGAAGGATCTGAGATGGATCCGCTGAATTTCCCCGCAGGCGCCGTTTGCGTGATGGTCGGACCTCCGGGCTCCGGCAAGTTCACCTTCGCCGCCCGCTGCCCCGACAGCTGGCGCGTCTCCCTGGACCGCTGCCGGCGCCTGGCCACCGACTCCCAGATCGACCAGTCGGCCACCCCGGTCGCCGTCGAGATCCAGAACCTGCTCCTGGACGCCCGCCTCGCCCGCGGCTTGACCACGCTGGTGGACTCCACCCACGTGCACGGCCGCGTCAGGGCCGGGCTGATCGCCCGCGCCCGCTCCTGGCAGCGCCCCGCTGTGGCCGTCCTGTTCGACGTACCGCCGGCGACGGTGGAGGCGCGAAACGCCAGCCGCGATCGCGCGGTACCCGTGCGCATCGTGCGCGAGCACCACCAGCTACTGCCCAACGCCGACCGGCTGTACGGCGAGGGCTTCGCCAAGGTGCACCTGATTTCCGACCTCGGCCCGGCTGGAACCCACAGTGGCCAGGCCGGCCCCCGGTCTTCATCCCCACCCGCTCACCCCGGCGGAGCTTTCCGCTGGTGACGAGTGGCTGCGCGGCTCCGACGAGTGCTACTTGCCGGTCCAGGGCGGGGCCGCCGGCCTTACCGCGCACCGCAGCACCGTTCACCACCATCGCGACGACCCGCGCACGCCGATCACCGTCCGGCTCGACCTGTACTGAGAGCACTCCGTGCCGCCCCGACCCCGCACCCGTGGAGCCGGGGCGGTCGCGGTGGCCCGTCACATCATTGAAGGGAGATGGACGTCATGACGCTGCCGCTGCCGTACTTCGAGGTGGACGTCCCCATACAGAGCGCAGACGGCCTGCGCGGAGTGCACGTATTCACCGGCCAGGCCGACAGTCAGAGCGCCGCTGTCCAGGCCGCACACGAGGTCTACGACATGGCGCACGCCGCGACAGAGGCCGGACTGGAGATCCCCCACGGGCGGCCTGACGGCTGGGGCGCCTGTGGCTACCGACCCGGCTGGGAGCCCGACTGGGCCGCCGCGAAGGCCGGCCTGTGGAAAAGCCCGTACAGCTGGACCAACTCCCCCGGCTTCGAGCTATAGCTCTGCCCCGTGACAGCCGCTCTGCTTGGCGGCTTCGACGGCTGTCCCGGGCCCATCCATCCCGTACGAGACGAGACGGAGAACCAGTACGTCGTCCCACCGCGACGTCGACCACGCCCTCGCCTACCCCGAACCGCCGGCCTCGCCGCTCTGGCACCGCAACGGCCCCAAGGCCCGGCCGATCACGCCCGGACAGCAGCAGCGCAACTGCGCGCTCCTGCTTCGCGCGCCAGCACACCCCCGGCCCCGCTCCCCGCGCACCGCCAAGACCCGGGCGGAGGCGCGATGATGAACTCCCAGACGCACCGCGCCATAAGCGGCTACGTCGACGCGATCCCGGCCCCCGGCACCGGCCGGGACACCGCCTGCTTCGACCTGATCCACTCCCCCGCCGACGCGGACCGGTGCGCCCCCGACACCCCGGACACCGTGTACGCCTGCACCACCGGACACCCCCGCATCGCCGACGTGTTCCTGCGCGACATCCACGGGTCGAGGCTCCGGCTACGACGACACCGCGGCTCCTGCTGGCTCATGCGGTCACCGCCGCCGTCACGGCCGGCGCCGTCGGTGTCGCGGCGAACTGCCTCGTGGACACTCCCGATTCACCCCTCATGCTGGTAGCCGCGCTGGGGCTCGTCTGTTACGTCGCCGCTCTCGCCGGAGCGGCCGCCGCCCCGCACGACGCCGAGTTCCGGCGCAGGGCCCGATGCACCGCCGTCAGCCTGGCGGTCGGTGCCGGAGCGGCTGCCGTGCAATCGGCGCACGTTGCCGTTCCGCTGCTGCTGCTCGGACCAATAGCCGGCGTGCTCGTGGCCGGCCGGGCCTCTGCGGGTATCCCTCTACGCCATGCGCCACCGCAGGAGCCGGCCGCGGTCGCGCCGGCGTCGCGGGCCGTGCGTGCCTCGGACGGAGGCCCGTAGACCGGGCCGCCGGGCCCGGTGGACGGGCGTCGCTGGATCTCTCGGGGGCGGGGCGGGCAGTCCGCGGGGGCGACGGCTCCGGCGGTCTCCTTGAGCAGCCAGGCCGCGGGGCTACGCCGTCGAGGGGCCGGCGGACGGCCCCGCCTGGTGGGCTCTGGTTCGAGTTCCGGCGTGCCGACGGAAGCGTGGACCGGGGCAGCCCTCTGCTCGCGCTGTCACCTCGATGTCATCATGGCGGGTGTGAGCTCCCCCCACGCGACACCCGACGCCGAGCCGGTGCAAGACCGCTGGCGTGCCCGGGAGGCACCCTACGGAGACTTCATCATGTTCGCCGACGGATCCCTGTCGGTCATGGAACTCGTGCGGCTCTCCCCTGCGGGCCGGCTCCATGACATGCGGGCCGAGGACTGGCGATGGTGGGAGGTCCTGAGGGCCACCGAGTGGACCCCCACTGCCTGGATGGACGTGGATACGACGTTCGCCTCGTACACCTTCGCCGGACGCCGCGCCCTGGCAGGTGAATCATCGGACCGCGGCGGTATCGGCTGGGTCGCCCTGACTCGCGACGATGAGCACGACACCCTGGAATGGATCGCGGTCTCCTGCTCGTCCAATCCGTTCACCGAAGTCACCTTGGACGCAACCACGGTGACCGCGGTCAGCACCCTGGGCCGCATCTGGTCCTTCCCCAGAAACAGCCCCCAGCAGGTGAAGATCACCGTGGATCCGGCCTATCCCTGGCCCTCGCCACCTCAGACAGGCGGTCCCGCCGGCTGACCCGATCATGCGCCCGCCGGCTCGGTCTCGGCCCGTCAGCCACAGCGGGGGCCATGGCGGCCGGTGTGCGGCTGGAGGCGCTCGAACCCTGGCGGGCCGTATCGCGAGATCAAGGCGGCTCCGCGAGGAAGGCCTGCTTCGCGACGGGCTCGGCCTGCGCGACGACAACGTCTGACACAAGGCACGGCATCCCCACGCACAGAGCCCGGCCGGGGCCGTCGTCACCCGGCCGGGTTCTGTCACGCCAAGCACACCACACCTGGCTCGGGGGCAAGCCCCGCCGCAACGGGAATCGGCACCGCGAAACCGGCGTCAGCACCACGCGCCAGGCGATGGGTGCGGGCCCGGGGAGCCTCAGGCACGCGGCCCATACGAAGCCGACCTGCGCGGGGAGGACTCCTGAGCCGGCGACCCGACCCGCCGGCGGGCACCGCACGACACGGTCTGCTCGCCCAAGGCGACGAAGATGTCCTCGGCCGGCCACTCGGCCATCCGAGGTCGGCGACCGCGGCATCCTCCCGGCCGCCGAGGGTCCCGCGGACGGCGCCAAAGGAACGGAACCCACTCGGGTTCCGGCTCGGCTGCGGGGGCGGCGACCACGGAGGTCACATCCGCCAGTACGAACCCGCACGGGAATCGACGTGCACCACGTACCGGCCGACGCGCACCACATGGTGGTCAGGACCGGACCAGGAGCCGGTCGTACCGTGGGCGCCGGGCAGCGGGGTCCAGATCTCCAGGAAGGTGCTGCCGTCCGGGTTGGTGCCCCGCTCGACGAGGTTCGCACCCTCCCACCGGAAGGTTCCGGCGTCTTCGCCCGGCTCGCCCGTGAGGTGGTGGAAGTGCACCCGGGAGCCGTCGAAGGACGTCGTACCGGCGAAGCCCCGGCTGTCGGCGTAGTACGGGCCGGCCTGCAGCCACACCACTTCGCGGTCCTCCAGAAGGGGTCCGCCGTTGCGGCTGATGCCGCGCCGCAGCCAGGCGCCGTGCTCGGGCACCGGGATGCCGGGGCCGCCCGTGCAGCGGCCCGTCGGCCGGGGCTCAGGCCCGGTCATCGGTGGCGGGGTCGTCCACGGCCAGAAGCGTCAGCGGTACGTTGCCGCGTACCGCCTGCGCGTACGGGCAGACCGCGTCAGCCTGGTGCAGCAGGGGCTGGAGGTCGGCCGCCCGCCACCCCGGCAGGCTGACCGTGAGAGCCACCGAGAGGCCGTAGCCCGCGGGCGTGTCCGTGGTGCCGAGCTGTACTTCGCAGGCCACGTGTGCGGCGGATGCATCCGCCCCGAACTCGGCGGCGACCTCCGCGAGCGCGGAGGTGAAGCAGGCGGCGAAACCGGCCGCGAACAACTGCTCGGGGTTGGTGGTGCCGGGCACCTTCTTGCGCGGCGGGGCCAGACGGACGTCCAGGCGCCCGTCGTCCGTGCGGACGGATCCGGTACGGCCGCCGGCGGCATGTGCCGTCGTCCGGTAGAGGCTGCGGGTGAGTGGCACGGTCATGGCGTTCGGCCCATCCTGCTCGACGAGGACGCTGCCCGGGTACGGACAGCGGACGGCACTGCTCGTGCAGCACCTCGCGCGTCGTCGTGCGTAACCGGGTACGGCGCATCTCGTCCGGGGCCGTGGACCCGGCCGTCGGCCAATGTAGCAACGGAGCGCCTGCGGCCGGGGCCTCGCCCCCCGGTGAAGTTCCTCACCCGCCGCCGGTCACGTCGCGATCCGGGGACGCGGGCCCGTGCCGGGCGTGCCGGTGTGCGGGTGTACCGGGTGTGCCGCGTGTGCCGCGTGTGCCGCGTGTGCCAGGCTGCGGTATGCCCCCGGAGGCATGCCCTCCCACCGGGTGAAGGCACGGACCAGGACCGTCGCGCCGCTCAGGCCGACGAGGGGGGCGATCCGGTCCAGCGGCAGGACGGTGGTCTCCAGCAGCCGCTTGGCCCGGGCGTGGCGGGCGGTGTCGAGGAGCGCGCGCCACGACGTGCCCTCCGCGTGCAGGGCCCTGCGCAGGGTCCGGACGCTGAGGTTGAGCTCCTTGGCGGGGCCCTCGGGGCCGGCGTCCTCGAGGGCGGCGTGCTCCAGCCACTGCCGCACGCGCCCGGCCACGGTCACGGCCGCGGACAGCTGGCTCAAGAGCCGGTCGGCGTAGGCCCGGTGCAGGGCATTGAGCGCCGGGTCGTAGAGGGGGCGGCGCCTGTCGAGGTCCTCGTCGGCGACCGTGATCGCGTTCTCCGGGGCGTCGAAGGTGACGCGGCAGCCCAGGACGCGGGCGTAGGGCTCTTCCGCGCCCGCACGGGGGTGGGCGAACGACACGGCCAAGGGCGCCCAGTCGTCGCCGGCGATCCAGCGGGCCGCCCGCACCATGCTGCTGACGATCGCCTCCACCTGCTGGGGGTGCATGGCAGCCGGGTCGACGGTCGGCCGGTAGCAGACCCGGCTGACTCCGCCGCGACGGTCCAGGGTCACCGTGCCCGCCTGGCTCACCAGGGGGTGGTAGCGCTCGGCCGCCTGTGCGGCGTCCGCGAGGCTGGCGCAGGTGAGAACGAGGTGCCCCAGGATGTGCAGGCCTTCGGGCCGGATCCGGTCGCCCACGAGGAGCCCGGTGTGCGGGCCGGCATCCCGGGCGCCGAGCACGGCGTCCCACAGGGCGCGCATCTCGCCGAACTCCAGCCGGTCCGTGGGCAAGGCCCAGGAACCGGCCCCGCCGGTGCCCTCTGCCATGGTGCTCAAGACGGCGAGTGCGTAGGACGCGGTGACGGAGGGCGACTCGGTGGTGGACACGGCCGTCAGTCAATGCGGGCACCCCACCCCCGTCAATACCGTGCGCGGGACGGCCGCCGGGGGGCCGGTCCGGAGAGTCAACGCCTTGGCCGTCGGAGTGGATGACGGCGCCGCGGGCCGCTCCTAGAGTCGGCCTTCGGACACCGAGGGGATCAGGGGCCCACGGAGCGCCGGGGAAGGGCGCTGCCCTGATCACCACCGCTCAGAGGAGTACGCCGTGATTCTCTTCCTGCTCCCCGCAGGGGACTACGACCCGACCGAGGCGGCGGTGCCCTGGGCCGCATTGCGGGACGCCGGGTTCGAGGTGCGGTTCGCCACCCCCGGCGGGAAGGTCGCGCTCGCCGATCCCCGGCTCACGGACCTCGGCTTCTCCTGGCTGTCACCCTGGCTGATGACCCGCCGCGCCGAGCTGGCCGCCTACCGGCGCCTCACCGAGGACCCCCACTTCCTCGCCCCCTCCTCGTACGCGGATGTCGACCCGGCCGACATCACGGGCCTCTTCGTGCCCGGCGGCCACGCCGCGGGCATGCGGACGCTGCTCGACGACGCCACCGCCCAGCAGTTGTTCGCCCGGCTCTTCACTCAGGGGCTGCCGGTGGGGGCCGTCTGCCATGGTGTGCTGCTCGCCGCCCGCGCCAAGGATCCCGCCACCGGGCGCTCGGTCCTCCACGGCCGGCGGACGACGGCTCTGACGTCCCTGTTGGAGTTGACCGGATGGAACCTCACCCGGTTCTGGCTGGGGCGCTACTACCGCACGTACCGCACCACCGTGCAGCAGGAGGTGACCGCGGCGCTCGCCGATCCGAGCCACTTCCTTCCCGGCCCGCCGCTGCCCGTCCGCGACACCGCCGCCCGGCCGGGCCGCGGCTTCACCGTCAAGGACGGCAACTACGTATCCGCGCGGTGGCCCGGCGACTGCCATCGCCTGGCGGCGGAATACCTGGCCCTGGTCCGTGCCCATGAGGCTGGAACGGTGCACCGGTCCGGTTGAGCCCGGCCCGCATCGCGCGGGCCCGCATCGCGCGGGCCGGTGGCTGGCGGACGGCGGACGGCGGAGGCGCCGCGGTCACCGAGGGCCATCTCTGGATTGTCATGAACGCATCGTGAAAGAGATGGGGATGGGGATGAATCGACGAAGAGCCTTCGGACGAAGCCGGTACCAGTTAATCGGCCTGGTCCTCGCGATGGTCACCCTGATACTCGGCCCCGCGGCCGCCGGCGCGTCGGCGGGTCCTCAGTGGTGGGAGCCCGTTACGCGCCCGGCCCCGGATTCGCAGGTCAACGTCACGGGAGAGCCGTTCACCGGGACCGACGCCCAGGGCCGGGTCCGCGGATACGTCGACGCGCACGTCCATCTGATGTCCAACGAGGGCTTCGGGGGACGGCTGGTCTGCGGAAAGGTCTTCTCCACGGCGGGGGTGGCGGACGCCCTCAAGGACTGCCCCGAGCACTACCCGAACGGCGTCCTCGCCCTCTTCGACATGATCACCAAGGGCGGTGACGGCCGGCACGACCCGAACGGCTGGCCGAGCTTCCGCGACTGGCCGGCCCACGACTCCGCCACCCACCAGCAGACCTACTACGCCTGGGTGGAGCGGGCCTGGCGGGGCGGCCAGCGGATCCTGGTGAACGACATGGTCACCAACGGAGTCATCTGCTCGCTCTACTTCTTCAAGGACCGCGGCTGCGACGAGATGACCGCGATCAGGCTCCAGATCCAGAAGACGTACGAACTCCAGGACTACGTCGACGCCATGTACGGCGGCGCCGGCAAGGGCTGGTTCCGGGTCGTCACCGAGCCCGACCAGGCCCGCAGGGTCATCCAGGAGGGCAAGCTCGCCGTGGTCCTCGGGGTGGAGACCTCCGAACCGTTCGGCTGCAAGCAGGTGCTGGACAGCGCCCGCTGCACCATGGCCGACATCGACCGCGGTCTGGACGAACTGCACCGGCTGGGCGTGCGCAGCATGTTCCTGTGCCACAAGTTCGACAACGCCCTGTGCGGCGTCCGGTTCGACTCGGGCACCCAGGGCATGGCCATCAACGTCGGGCAGTTCCTGTCGACGGGCACCTTCTGGAGCACGGAGCCCTGCCCCGGCCCCGAGCACGACAACCCGATCGGCTTCGGCCTCGCCGCCGGAGGGGCCGAAGCCGAGGGCCGGGAGGAAGCGGGCGCCACCGGGACGGCCGAGCACACCGGCACCCCCCAGTCGGAGGCGGAGGCGGAGACCCGGATTCGGGGCGCCTTGCCGGAAGGGGTCGAACTGCCGCAGTACGGCTCCTCCCTGCAGGCGGCGCAGTGCAACCGCCGGGGCCTGACCGCCCTGGGCGAGTACGCGGTGCTGGGCATGATGAAGCGCAACATGATGCTGGAAATCGACCACATGAGCGTCAAGGCGGCGAACCAGGCGCTGCGCGTGCTCGAAACCGAACGCTACTCCGGTGTCCTGTCCACCCACGGCTGGATGGACGAGAACTGGACCGAGCGGGTCTACCGCCTGGGCGGCTTCATCACCGGCCACATGTACGAGGCACCCGCGTTCACCGCCGAGGCGCGCAGGAACGCCGCTCTGCGCGCCAAGTACGGCGCCGGATACGGGATCGGCACCGACATGAACGGCTTCGCCTGGCTCCCCGGCCCCCGGGGCGCGGCCGGGAACCCAGTCCACTACCCCTTCCGCAGCCCCGACGGCGGCTCGGTCCTCGACCGGCAGGTCACCGGCTCGCGCGTCTGGGACGTCAACACCGATGGCGGCGGCACTCACTACGGCCTCGTACCGGACTGGATCGAGGACATCCGTGTCACCGGAGGCCAGGACGTGGTGGACGAGCTCATGCAGGGCGCCGAGGGCTACCTGCGCACCTGGGAGCGGACCCGCGGCCACACCACGCCGTACGCACCGCTGGTCCGCGGCTACCGCCCCCACGCCGGGCACCTGGCCTCCACACGCCCCCTGCCCGCCGGATTCACTCACGAAGGGGTCTGGAAGGTGCTGCGTGACCCCGCGCCCGGCACGGTCCGGCTCTACGAGTGCAAGGTGGCGCACCACTCGCTGCTGACCGCCGACCCGGGGTGCGAGGGCCAACAGCCCCTCGGCGCAGTCGGATACGTGTACACCAAGGCGGTACCGGGCTCGGTGCCCCTCTACCGGTGCTACATACCGTCCGTCTTCGACCACTTCGTCTCCCCGCGCGCCGACTGCGAGGGTCCGTACACCAAGGAGGGCCTGCTCGGGTACGTCATGCCGGTGACCGCGCCGTAGCGGCCACCGCAGAGGTGCCCCCGGCGCGTGCGGCCCGGGGGCACTTTTGCGTTGATCCGGGGTCAGCGCAACGGGGACGGGTCCCGCCCGGTGAGGCGGCGAGGGTGCACTGGGCGGCGGCGTGCCGGTCCGCGTCTCGTCGGGCCGTCGGCGCCGTCGGCGCTGGTCGTAGGCTGTGGGGCCGGGCGAGGCAGTGATCTCGGAGGACGCCCAGAGGTATCCGGCACCGCTGAGGCGGCCGGCATCCGGCTTGCGCGTCCGGCCGCGCAGCACGGTCCTGTGCCGAAGTCCGGCCGGTTCCGTACGCTGGCTGCATGCGCATGCGCCCCACCCTGAGCTGGACGCCTCCTGAGGACCTTCGGCCCGGCACCACCGATCCGGAGCCGGTCGCCGATGCGCTGAGGGCCGGCGGCGTACTGGTCATCAGCGGGGCGGGCATCTCCACGGAGTCGGGCATCCCCGACTACCGGGGTGAGGGCGGGAGCCTGCGTCGGCACACCCCGATGACCTACCAGGAATTCACCGCCGGCGCTCAGGCCCGGCGCCGGTACTGGGCGCGCAGTCACCTCGGCTGGCGCACCTTCGGCCGCGCCAGGCCCAATGCCGGGCACCGGGCTGTGACAGCGTTCGGGCGGCACGGCCTGCTTTCGGGCGTGATCACCCAGAACGTCGACGGCCTGCACCAGGCCGCCGGCAGCGAGGACGTGGTGGAGCTCCACGGAAGCCTGGACCGGGTCGCCTGCCTTTCCTGCGGCGCCTTCACCGCGCGCCGTGAACTCGCCCGGCGGCTGGAGGAGGCCAACGCGGGCTTCGAACCGGTGGCCGCCCAACTGAACCCGGACGGTGACGCCGACCTCACCGACGAACAGGTCGGGGACTTCACCGTGGTGCCCTGCTCGGAGTGCGGCGGCATCCTCAAACCGGACGTGGTGTTCTTCGGTGAAGCCGTTCCGCCGCGACGGGTCGCGCGCTGCCGCGAACTGGTCGGCGAGGCCACCTCACTTCTGGTCCTGGGCTCCTCGCTGACGGTGATGTCCGGCCTTCGGTTCGTCCGCCAGGCAGCTCAGGCGGGGAAGCCCGTATTGATCGTCAACCGGGACCCGACCCGGGGCGACCAGCACGCCGTCACCCGGGTCGCGCTCCCCCTGGGGACAACCCTCACCACCCTGGCCGACCGGCTGAACATCCCCGTCGGCCAGTCGGCGGCCTGAACCAGTCGCGAAGGTGCCCGCCCGGCGTCAGCCGCTCCGGACCGGACCGGGGCGCGGGCGCGGCGCCGGCATGCAGGTACTCCGGCAAGGGGAGGGCGCGATTGATAGGTTGCCCGCCATGACCGAACTCGGAGCTGCCGCCTGGCCGCCCGCCCCGATAAGGACCACGCGGCTCGTGCTCCGCGAGTCCGAGGCCCGGGACCGTGCGGCGTTCATCGAGCTGTTCGCATCCCCAGAGGTGGGCATCTACATCGGTGGTCCTCGACCGCGGGATGCGCTCGAACGCGCGGTGCCCGAGGTGCCCGGACGGCGCCCTGGTTTTTTCGTGATCGATCGCGACGGAACGATGATCGGCATGATCACGCTCGATCGGCGCGAGGCAGAGCGTAGGGGTCACGTCCGTCCCGATGCCGGGGAGGCCGAGCTCGGTTACATGTTCCTGCCGGAGGCGTGGGGATGTGGGTACGCCGCCGAGGCGTGCGCAGCGGTACTCGGCTGGTTCGTCGACGCGTATCCCGGCGAGCCGGTGGTGCTCTGCACCCAGACCGCCAACGACCGCGCGATGCGCCTCGCGGCGAAGCTGGGGTTCACCGAGGTGGAGCGGTTCGAGGAGTACGGCGCCGAGCAGTGGTTCGGTGTGTGGTCCTCGGTCGCGCCGTCCGGTTGAGCTCGGCGGCCCTCGGTCGTCCATGTCTGCTCCGCGGTCCGCCCTCGGCCGACAGGCGGCGCGCCTAGCGGGGAGCGGAGCTCGACGGCGGTGAGGATGTCGTGACGCCTCCCCGCGCGGTGGACGGACTCGCCGAGGGCATGCCCGCGCCCGACGGCTTCGGCGAGGCCGGCGCAGACCGGGTCGCCGAGGCGCCGGGCGGCGACGACGCGACCGGGGATCCCGACGCGTCGACGCCCGGGGTCGGCCTCGCCGACCCGGGAGGCCGCGGCGCGGGTGACGTCGGGGATTGCGGGGACGGGCCCGGCGCCGTGATCCTCGGCGGGGTGGCGGGCGGTACCGGGCGGGGCGCCGGATCCGGAGCCAGCAGCAGGTAGCCGATCGCGGCCGCAGCCGCCGCCAGGCCGGCCGCCAGAGGCACCGCGAAACGCCGCAGCCTTTCCACGGGCAGCCGTCCCGCCTGCGGTCCCGGCGGGTTCGCGGGGCGCAGCCGGCGGACGTCGATGCTGTCCGCACGCGCCTCGAGGGCCTGCCGCAGCCGGCGCTCTACGGGGCGCTCGGCGAGGCGGGCGGCAAGGCGTTCGCCGTCACGCGTCATATCCGTCCCTCCAGAATCCGTTCCAAGGCGTCCAGGCCGCGGCTCGCGCTGGACTTCACCGCTCCCCGGCTGATCCCGAGGGTGTGCGCGATCTCCGCCTCGCTGAGGTCGGCCCAGTACCGCAACACCAGAACCTGCCTCCGGCGCGGCGTCAGCCGGCCGAGCGCGGCGAGCACCTCGCGGTGCGCCTCGTCCAGGACCACGTGGTCCTCGGCGGACGGTACGTCGGCCACCGCGGGCGGGGTCCAGGCCCGGACGGTGCGCCTGCGGCGCAGGACGGAGCGCGAGGTGTTGACCACCGCGGTGCGCAGATAGCCCAGCGCGTTGTCGACCTCGGTGATCTGCTCGCCGTGGCGCCGGTACAGCGCGGTGAAGGCGTCCTGGACCACGTCCTCGGCGGTGGCGAGGTCGTCGACGAGCAGCACCGCCAGCCGGACCATCCGCAGCCGGTGTGCGTGGTAGAGCTCCGTGACGGTGGGCGGCCGCGGGCCGTCCTGGCCGGTGTGGGCGGTGTGGTCGTACGGGGATGAGGTGCCGTACGGGTCCGCGTACGAGGACGCGTACGAGGCCCGGGCCGACCGCCGGGACGGACGCGGGGCTGCACGCTCTCGGCACAGCAACGACCACAGGCCCCGCCACGCCCGGCCGAAGCCGGGCGTGAGGGGGCCGACGGGTGGTGCGAGGTGGAGCACAGGATTCCTCAGTGGTTCGCGCGGCGCCGCACGGCGTACAGGGCTCCGGCTCCGGCGAGGATCAGGCCGGTGGCGCCCGCCCCCAGGGCCATGGTGGTCGCCGAGGAGCCAGTATGCGCGAGCTCGGACCCGGCGGGGGCGGCGGCGGGGTCGGACGGGGAGGCGCTGGGCCGCGAGTCGCCCCCCGGAGCCGTCGCGGACACGCTGGGAGCTGCGCTCGGGGCGGCGCTCGGAGCGCCCGGAGCGCTCGGAGCGGCACTGGGGGCCGCGCTCTTCGCGTCCGATCCCGCGCTCGGCTGGGTGCTGACCGACGGCACGGGCCGGGGACCGCCCGTGGTGGGAGTGGCACCGGCCGGCACGCTGACCGCCGGGGCGGGCGCGGCCGAGCTGCCGCTCGCCGCGGAGGCGGGCCCGGCGAGGGCCGCCACCACCCCGGCGGCGGCAAAGGTGACGGCCGCCCGGCGGATGGCCAGGGGGACGCGCTTCAGGTTCTTCACGGTGGTTCTCCACGGTCGGGTCGAGGACGCGGGACTGCGCCCTTCACCCCCGCACGACGCGCGACCCCGCGGGAGGTTGCCGCCCTTCCGGAAAAACTTTCCGCCCGGTGCCGGGCAGCCCGTCCAGTGCCGTGCCCAGGAGGGCGACTCCCTCCTCGATCTCGCTCGCCGAGCCCGCCGCATAACCGAGGATCAGGCCGGGCGGGCCGGGTCTGATGCGGTGCCAGGACAGCGGATGGGCCTTGACTCCCAGAGCCAGGGCCGCCGTCGCCAGCGCCGCGTCGTCGAAGCCGGCGCCGTCGAAGGTGACCGTCAGGTGCAGGCCGGCCGCCGCGCCGTGGACCCGTGCCCCCGGCAGCCGGTCGGCGACGGCCCCGAGCATGACGTCGCGGCGGCGGCGGTGGCGGCGCCGGACGAAGCGCAGGTGCCGCTCCAGCTCGCCCGACTCCATCAGCCGGGCGAGGACCAGCTGGGCGAGGACCGGGTTGCCGAGGTCGGCGTAGCGCTTGGCGGCGGTCACGGCGTCGCGCAGGTGCGGCGGGACCAGCAGCCAGCCGAGGCGCAGAGCGGGGGCGAGGAGTTTGGAGACGCTCCCGGCGTAGCAGACGCCCTCGGGCAGCAGGGCGCGCAGCGCGGGGACGGGGGCCCGGTCGTAGCGGTGCTCGGCGTCGTAGTCGTCCTCGATGACCAGTCCCCCGGCGGCCGCCCAGCCGAGCAGGTCGCGGCGGCGCTCGCCGTCGAGGACGACGCCGGTCGGGAACTGGTGCGCCGGGGTGAGCAGGACGGCCCCGGCCCCGCTCGCCCGGAGTTCCGACACGTCCAGCCCGGCCTCGTCCACCCGTACGGGCACCGTCTCCAGCCGCGCGTACTCCAGCTGCTGCCGGGTCCCGAGCGAACCGGGATCCTCCACCGCGACCCGGTGCACGCCCTGCTCGCGCAGGACGTGCGCCAGCAGGCCGAGGGCCTGCGCGACGCCCGCGACGATCACCACCTCGTCGGGATCGGCGCGGATCCCCCGGTTCCGGGCGAGCCAGCCGACGACCGCCTCCCGCAGCGCGGGCGTGCCCTGCGGATTGCCGTAGCCGAAGTCGGCCGGGGTGAGCGCGGCGAGCACCCGGCGCTCGGCCTGCAGCCAGGCCGTGCGCGGGAAGGCGGTCAGGTCGGGCAGCCCGGGTGAGAGGTCGATTCGGCACGGCACGGCGCGCAGGGCGTCCACGAGACCGCCGCGCTCGGACGGGGCCGCGGGCGCGGCCACCGGTGGCGGGGCGGCGACGACCACGGTGCCGCCGCGACCGCGGCCGGAGACCTGACCGGTCTCCGCCAGCCGCTGGTAGGCCTCGGTGACCAGGCCCCGGGAGACCCGCAGGTCGGCGGCGAGGACGCGGCTGGCCGGGAGCCGGCTGCCGACGGGCAGCGTGCCGTCGGCGATGGCGGCGCGGAGCCGGGCGGCCAGCCATTCGGTGCGGCCGCCCGGCGGGGCCTGGCCGAGGTCGAGCTGGAGGAAGTCCGAGCCGCTCAAGCCTTCGGACCCGGTTTTGGACCCCTTGACGGCGCCTTCATTGGACCTGCTCATGGGGCCATTGTGCCGCCAGACTGGAACTCATGCAGACACAATCCACTGCCTTCCGGGATCTGGCCCCGGGTATCGCCGGGATGGCGCTGGTCGGCAGCAGCGTCACCGTCTCCCGCGCACTCGCCGACGCCCCGCTGTTCGCCCCCCAGGCCGTCCGCTACGCGGTCGCCGCCCTGCTGCTGCTCGCCCTCGCCCGGGCCGCCGGGGTGCCGGTCCTGCGGCCGCGCGGCCGGGAGTGGCTGTGGCTGGCCGGGATCGCGGCGACCGGGCTGGTGCTGTTCAACGTGGCGGTCGTCCGCGGGGTCGCGCATGCCGAACCGGCCGTCATCGCCGTGGCGGTGGCCTCCGTACCGATTGTGCTGGGACTGATGGGCCCCTTCCTGGAGGGACGGCGGCCCAGCCGCCAGGTGCTGCTGGCGGCTCCGGTGGTGGTGGCCGGGGCGATGCTGGTCGAGGGGACCGGCCGGACGGACGCGGCCGGGGTGGCCTGGGCGGCCCTCGCCCTGGCCTGCGAGGCCGCGTTCACCCTGCTCGCCGTGCCGGTGCTGCGCCGGCACGGCCCGTGGGGGGTGTCCGTACACGCGGTGTGGCTGGGGGCTCTGATGCTGGCGGGGCTCACGGTCGTCTTCGAGAGCCCGGCCGATCTGGCATCGCTCGGACCGGCCCAGTGGGCGGCGACCGGCTACCTCGCCGTGATGGTGACGGCGGTGGCGTTCCTCCTCTGGTACCGCACGGTGGCCGCGGTGGGCGCGGGCCGTGCCGGGCTGCTCACCGGGGTCGCGCCCCTGGCCGCGGCCGGTGCGGGGATCCTGACGGGCAGCGGGGTCCCGGGGCCCGCCGTGTGGCTGGGCCTGCTGGTGGTGATCGCAGGGCTGGCGGCCGGTCTGCGTCCGGGCCGCGGCCCCGGGACGCCCGTGCGCACGCCCCGTACCGACCGGGCGGCCGCATCCCCTTGAGGTGCCGGTCCGCCTCGGGGCGGGCACGCTCGGGGCGATCCGCGGGCGCGCTCGGGGCGATCCGCGAGCGCGGTCCGAGCGACCGGACCGGGGCCGGACCGCGTACCGGCTACGGGCGCCGCCGCGCGTAGCAGAAGAGGTGCTCCTCGGGGCCCGCCAGGGGCGCGGCGGGCTGGAAGGGCGCGAGGTGGTGGTGCAAGACCTCCAGGCCGAGGTCGGCGAGGCGGGCCAGGTGGTCCTCCGTGGAGAGGCTGCTGACGGTGACCTCGTGACCCATCCATTCGATGTCCAGGCCCCGGATGTCCCCCGGCACCGTGGCCATGACGAAGTACCCGCCGGGCGCGACCCAGGACGCCATGCGGTCCAGTGCCCGCGCGACGTCCGGCTGGTCCATCACCAGGAGAGGGAAGAAGGCGCACACCGCGTCGAACCCTCCCGTTTCGGGTGTGTACGTGCGCACGTCGGCCTGTTCGAAGCGCGCCTGCGGTACCCGTGTGCGGGCCAGGGCGACCATGGCCGCCGAGACGTCGATGCCGGTCACGGCGCAGCCGGCCCGGACCAGCGCCTCGGCGGTGGGCCGTCCGGTACCGCTCCCCACGTCCAGCACACGCGCTCCGCCGGGAAGCCGGGCGGTGAGCCAGTCAAGGGCCGCGATCTGACCTGGTACCTGCCCGAACACCTCCTCGTAGCGCTCCCCCAGCGCGTCGAACACCTCTGCCGCCGACTTGCGTTGACTCATCGGGCCGTCCCCTTCGTCGCGATGGGTCCACCGTACGGTCGGATTCCCGCCCGCACGGCCCGATCGTCGCGTTCGGCCCGACCGGCGCGTTCGGCGGCCGCCCCGGTAGCAGACCGAAGTGACCTTGTGGACGTGTCAGTCGTAGCTCCCGCCCTCTGCGGCCGGCGGTGGCCGGGGTCGAGGGGTGTCGAGCGGTCAGGCGGAGGCGGGGACCAGGACCACGGCCGTCCCGTACGCGCACACCTCGGTTCCGACGTCGGCGGCGTCCGTGACGTCGAAGCGCATCATCAGCACGGCGTTCGCGCCTCGCGCCTTCGCCTGTTCGACGAGCCGGTCCATGGCCTGGTTGCGGGTCTGCACGAGGGTTTTGGTGAGACCCTTCAGCTCGCCACCGATCATCGACTTCAGGCCCGCGCCGATCTGGCTGCCCAGGTGGCGGGAGCGCACGGTGAGGCCGAAGACCTCACCGATGACCTGCTCGACCCGGTAGCCGGGGACGTCGTTGGTCGTCACGACGAGGACGCCGGTCTCGTGCGCGCCGGGCCCGCCGCCGTAGTCATCGATACCCATGGCACCCACTCTCGCCCGGCCCGCCGCGGCCCGCATCCGGGGAGCCGTGCGATCAGTGCATTCGGGCGGCGAGGCCGAACTCGTGGGCCACGAGCACGGCCTGGGCACGGCTGGACGGGGCGGGCACGGCCGCCGCGCTCCCGCAAGACAGATTGGTCATATCGGGCTAAACGGCGGTGAGCCACCGGGGCGAACGGCCCCCTCCTCGTCATAGTCGTGCGTGGCAACCGCCTGGTTGCCACCCCGCGCCGCGCGCCGCGGCAGGGCGGACGTCTTCGTAGAGGAGCCGGCTCATGCTGAAGCCCACCAGAACCACCCTCGCTCTCGCCGGCGGAAGCCTGGTTCTCGGTCTGGTCGGAGCAGCGGGCGCCGCGGTCGCGGACGAGGATCCGAAGGACCAGCGGCCGCCGCGGGAGATCATCGTCGGCGGGCCCGCGAACGGGCAGACCGGCGGATACCCCTACGACGAGTACGCGATCGGCAAGGTCGTCTCGAAGGGCCCATTGAAGGTCCGCAGCAAGCCGACCACGCAGTCGAGGAGCGTCGGCCACGTCTCTCCGAACAGCAGGGTCGAGATCTACTGCAAGGAGAACGGCGAGAAGGTCGACGGGAACCGCCTCTGGTACCGCCTGGCCGAGAAGTACGACGACGGGGAGAACGACGGCAGGGAGAACGGCGTCGCACGGCCGGACCGCCGGGCGTACGACAAGGAGCGCTGGGTCTCCGCCCGCTACGTCAGGAACCTCACGCACGTGAAGTACTGCCACTGACCCGCTGTCAGTCCGCCGGGCGTACGGTACGCGGCCCCACGCACCGCACGCCGTACGCCCGGACCCGCTCGCGCAGTTCACGGTCGGCCGTGACCACGACACAGCCGCGCTCCGCATAGGCCGCGGCCAGTTCCACGATCAGGTCGTCGCCGCTGCCGGGCGCCGAGTCCACCCGGACACCGGGTACGGACTCGACGCCCCGGGCCGCGCCTTCGACGACGAGCACGATCTCCTCGTCCCCGCCCCGCAGGGCCAGCCGGTCACGCAGCCGCTCAGCCGCGCCCCGCCGGTCGCGCCACCAGCCGTCCGGCACCGAACCGACGACGTTCGCCGCATCGACGATCAGCACGCGCGTCATAGGGACCGCCTCCGCCTTGGGGGGTGTGTCCTGCCGATGATGCCGGGCTCGCGGCGTCCGGTCGCGCGCCTCGCCGCGCGACATCCCCTCGGGTCGTGTCGTCAACGTCCCGTCCGACCGGCGGGGTCCGGCACGCACACTCCTTAGAAGTCGCCGTAGTTGACCTGCCAGGTGGGCAGGCCCATCCGGCGCCAGACCGCGACCACCCGGTCCCGGTCGTCGAGCGACATCCGTACCGCGTAACGGTGGCGCACATGCGCGTCGAACAGCTCCGCCTTCACTACGTCGTCGCGGCGCGTGTCACCCTTCGCGCGCATCCACAGCTCGTCGTACGGCACGTCGTACCTCCTCAGCCAGGACTCGGTCTGCGGACGGTGCTCCTCACTGCGCCCCGACAGCAGCACGATCACGTCGCCGTCGGCACGCCGGAAGGCGTCCAGCGCGTGCCGTACCGACTCGTTGAGCAGATCGAACTCGCAGCGCGAGAAGTCGTACGGTCCCCGGTCACCGGTGATCGCGAGGGTGCCGTCGATGTCGCACATCACCGCCGCCGGCAGCGCCGGGTCGGGGACGTACTCCGTCACGGGCGGCACGGCTATCCCGCCGGACCCGCCGTTCATCCACTCCGACGTCAGCCGCCAGCCTCCCTTGCGCGCCTTCTGGTGCTTCTCGGCCAGGACACGGATGATCTCCTCGCCGACCTGGCGCTCCCGGGCGGCGTCCCGGCGCAGGCACTCCTCCAGCGGGACGTCCGTGAAGTCGTGCACGACGAAGGTCGCGAGACCGCCGACCGCCGCCTTGAGACGCTTGGGGATGTGCTTGGTCAAGTGGGTGTTGTCGACGACCACGTCGAAACCGCCGTCGACCGCCGCGCGGACCGCCGCGTCCTGGACGGCCAGCGCCGTCTGCTCGTGGGCGAAGCTGCGGCCCCGCTCGGGGTCCGGCAGGTCGAGCATCAAGCGCAGGTCGTCCAGATTGACGCGGCGCATGCGCCCGCCGGCCTGGGCCTGCAGAGCGCGTGCGGCCGTCGTCTTGCCCGAGGCCGGCAGGCCCGTCATGACGTGGACGACGGGCAGCGGGGCCTCCTCGGCGGCGGCAACGGCGACGGCGACGGCCGTGGGTGCGGGTGTCTCTTCGGACACGGGTCAGTTCTCCTCGTCGATCGTGAAGGGGTCGGACGTGTCCGGCCGGACGTTGCGCCACACGGCGAGGTCCGTGGTCCGGCCGTCCAGGCGCAGGAACATCGCGGCGCGGATCTCGCGGTCGGGCAGCTCCTTCACCGCGCGGGCGAAGGCGCCCCGGTCGGCGGCCAGGTGGCCGAGTCCCGCGTACGCCTCGTCGATCGCGCGCTCGCGCTGCCCGGCCGCGTCCTCGATCCGGTCGATCACCTCGCGCACCCAGGTGTCGAACTCGTCGGGTACCTGGTTCAGCAGGGCGTCGAGCGGCTTGCCGTCCGAGGCCTCGATCTCGGCGACCGTGCATCCCAGCCCCTGGGCGAGCTGCTTGGCGGGCAGGCCTGCGAACCGCTGGATGCCGTGGGCGCGCCAGATGTCCCGCTCGGTGACCTTGGTGAGCACCCGGTGGAGCCGTACGTACTCGGACAGCTTCGCCTTCGCGCGCACACCGGAGGCGAAGCGCAGCACGAAGCCCTCCGCCTGCGTGCCGGTCGCGGCGACGCCGCCCGGCAGGGTGTTGGACTCGGTGAGCGCGATCAGCTCGTCGATGGGCATGGCGGGCCACACGGTGACGACGGAACCGATCCCCTCCCAGTGGGTGGCGGCCTCGGCGAGCGGGACCTCCGTCCCGTCCACGCCGAAGGCGGCGAGGAGGACGAGGTCCCGGCGGTCTCCGTAGTCGACGACGATGCGGTTCTGCGGGTACAGGATCTCCGCGAGGTACGTGGTGCCCGGGCGCAGGACCGCGGTGTCCCTGCCGTCGAGCCGGCGCTGGGCCCAGGTGGCCTGGGTGCTGATGAAGGAACCCTTGGAGGCGACCCGCCAGCGGTCCGCGTAGTGGAAGACCACCGCGAGGCTCCCGTCGACCTTGTCGTACACCTCGAACGGCTCATCGGGGAGGGCGGGGGCGTACGGCTGCCCCGACTCGTGCTCGCCGACGTTGAAGAATTTCGGCAGCGGCAGCGCGACGATCGCGCCCGTGGTGTCGTCGGCGACGAGGCCGCGGCAGCGCGTGGTGACCTCGTTCCAGACGCGCTCGTACTGGGCCGTCCGCGTGTACGTGTAGATGGACAGCGGCAGTTCTGGGTGCGTCTTGCGGGTCACGTACCCGGCGTCGATCGAGTCCGCCAGCGCCTGTGCGGGCAGCAGGGCATGCAGAGTCAGGGTCTCCTGGCTCATGGGGTCCTCCCGGTTTGAGATGGCTCATTCTCACGTGCGGGAGGGTGTGCCCGGTACTCAATTATGCCTGGTCCGGGCACCTCCCAGGCGGTTGATGTCCGCCGGCCGCAGGATGTGGCCGGGGATCTCCGTACCGGGCGTGGCGACCGCGATCATGGCTCGGCCGAAGGCCTCGGAGGTGATGACGAGGTTCGGCGCGACCCGCCGCAGCAGCGGGATCAGGGGTGCGGTGACCGCGTAGAGCAGGCGGTAGAGCCGGGTCCTGGAGGGCACGCCGCGCACCGGCTGGACGATCCCGGGGCGGAACATGTAGGCCCGGAAGGGCAGTTCCAGCAGGTCGTTCTCGGTCTTCCCCTTGACCCGGGCCCACATGGAACGGCCCTTCTCCGTGCTGTCCGTGCCCTCGCCGGAGACGTAGACGAAGGTCATGGCGGGGTTGGCGGCTGCCAGCGGCCGGGCCACGGCGAGGGTCAGGTCATGGGTGATGCGCCGGTACTCCTCCTCCTTCATGCCGACGGAGGAGACACCGAGGCAGAAGAAGCAGGCGTCGTACGAGGCCGGGTCGAGCCCCGCGGCGGTCAGGTCGGACGGGTCGTCCTGAACGCGCTCGTGCAGCTTGGGGTGGCTGACGCCGAGCGGGGTGCGTCCGACGGCCAGGACGCGCTCGACGGAATCGTCGCGCAGGCATTCGCGCAGGACGCCCCGGCCGAGCATGCCGGTCGCCCCGAAGAGGATGACGTTCACGGCACGCAGCCTAGGCCCTGTCCGGGGCGGTACAGGGCGATCACCGGGCTCATCGCCGCAGGCGGGACTCGGATTCGAGACGCCGTTCGAGGGCGTGGCTGTTCCCGTGCGGACGCCTTAGTGCGAGACGCAGAGCTCGTTGCCCTGCGGATCGGCGAGCGTCGTCCACGTGGAGGGGCCCTGGCTTCCCTCGTGGAGGTGCTTGGCGCCCTTGGCGACGAGGCGCTCGACCAGTGCCTGCGGGTCGTCGGAGCCGGTACGGACGTCCAGGTGGACCCGGTTCTTGACCGTTTTGGGGTCGAGGACGAGCTGGAAGAGGATGCGGGGCGCGCCCTCGAGACCCTCCGGATGACGGATCGCGGCGCCCACTTTCCAGACGAGGACGCCACGGTGGGTCGTGGTGTCGGCCTCACTCGCATGGCCGGCTTCGACCAAACCCCGGATGAACTGCTCGTCGCTCGGCTCCACCTCCCACCCGAGGGCGTCGGCCCACCAGTCGGCGAGCGGGTGCGGGTCGGCCGAGTCGATCGTCACCTGGAACGTGTATGCCATGCCGGGACCCTACTGAGGAGCCGCGGCGGCCGCCACAGGAACCACCGCGTAGTGGGAGCCCACGGCCGGCTGCCCGGTGTGGTTGGGGCCGGCGGCCGGGTCTGCGCCGAGGTAGCGGAAGGGCAGCCGGACCGCGCGCGGGCCGTCGAGGGAGACCCGGTGGTGCCGTGCGCTGTGGCGGAACCCGGCTGCGCGCAGCGCCGCCACGGCCGCCCGCCCCGCGGGGCCGCCGTCGGCCCGGCGGAGCGATTCGGGGTCGAGGTGTGCGAGCAGCAGGCCGCCGGGGGCCAGCCAGGAGGCGGCCCGGGCGAGGAGCCCGAGCTGGTCGCCGATGTAGTGCAGGCCGTGGACGCAGGTGATCAGGTCGTATGTCCGGTCCGGGGACCAGTGCGCGACGGAGGCCGTCACCAGTTCCGGCCCGTGGATGTCCGGGGCGGGGGCCGGGGCGGGTACGAGGGGACCCACGAGGTCCACTCCGGTCAGGACGGCTCCGGCGGGCAGCCGGGTCCGGGCCTCGCGCAGGGCGCGGCCTTCGCCGCTGCAGAGGTCGAGCCATGACGGGGTGGTGGAGCGGGCTGTGAGGCGGGCGACGGGGTCGAGGCCGAGTTCGCGGGCGTAGCTGTTGACTCCGGCCAGACCGCGCTCGCGGTTCATCGTGCTGTTCGCGACCACCGAGGTGCGTTCCAGCTCGTGCGCGGGGAGGAGGTGAGACGTCGTCATCGGTCCATTGTCCCGGGGCCGGGCGGGCGGGGTGTGGCGCCAGGGGTCGCACGACGGGCCGCGCGATGGGCGGTGACGTGGGAGGCGATCAGGGCGGCAAAGGTCAGCAGCCAGGCGGCCACGGCGATCCAGAGGAGGAACTCGCCCAGCGGGCGGAGCCAGGCGATGCCGGCCGGGCCCGCCACGGACAGGCAGGCGGTGGCCGTCATGCCGAGCGGGAAGACGGTGGCCCAGCGCCGGATGTCGTAACGCGGCCGGGGGTGGCGCAGTTCGGCGGTGAGGAGGACGACATACCAGACGAGGGACAGGGCAAGGAGCACCAGGGTGACGGTACGCAGGGCGGTGTGCACCGGGCCGGTCCATACGGATGACGCCGTGAGGCCAGAACCGGCCAGGGCCGAGATGGAGAGCGCCCCGCCCGCCACCCAGTGGTCGCCCGCACCGCCCACCACCTCACGGAGGTCGAAGCGGAGGAGGGCCGCCACGTAGAGCACCAGGCCGAGGCAGAAGGCGGCCAACGCCGCTCGGGCCGGCCAGTCCTGACGGCAGGTCGCGGCGAGGACCGCCGCGAGGACGGCGAGCCCCTGGGTGGCCACACAGCCGAGAAACGCCGCTCCCGGCATGCGCTGCCGCCAGTGCCGTAGGACGTTGAACAGCAGCGCGGGCCAGATCGCCGCGGCCAGCGCGAGCAGGACGACGGCCGCGGTCTGCCACCCCAGCAGCGAGAGCCGGGTCCCGACGACGGTGGTGGCGGCGACGGCCGTCAACGCGGCCGGTGTGTCGGCCTCGGCGCGGAAGCGCCCCCGGTCGCCGAGCAGCCGGGCGGTGAAATCGGCGGCGAGTACGAGCCACAGCACCCCGGCGACACCCAGCGCGACCACGGAAGCCACCTCGTGCCCGGTCATGGTGAGGGCGACGGAGAGGATGCCGGCGGCCATGACGGCGGCTCCCGCCGCCGGCGGGAGTCCGGCCCACCAGCCGCGACCAGGAAGGATGCTCACCGCTCCAGCGGACCCCACGGCTCCGCGGGCCGCCAGCGGACAGGGCCGACCGGCGCTCCGACGCGCTGCGCAGGCGCACCGCGCAAACCTCTTGCACGCAGGATCAACGGAGCGTGTGCGCACTGCACATGAAGGGCTG